>NZ_JBWBEW010000020.1:0-88487 GCF_056148915.1 Microvirga sp. jy35
TGCCATAGACCCGGTCGTTGCCGAAGCTGCCATAGACCTTGTCGTTGCCGGAGCCGCCATGGACATAGTCGTTGCCGCTGTCGCCGTAGACCTTGTCGTTGCCGGTGCCGCCATAGAGCTTGTCATTGCCGCCACGACCCTTGACCGTGTCGTTGCCGCCCTTGGCCTTGATCGTGTCGTCGACGTTGTCCCTGCCATTGAGCGTCTCGGACCGGGCTGTGCCCGTGCGGGCGACGCTGGGAGCGGGTGGATTGCGAGGCGGTACAGCTGTAATGGGATTGCCGGGCGTTTCGGCGCTGCTAATGATTGTATATTTATCTATCAGCGTTCCTCCGTCGCCGACTGACCACAGCTCAAAGGTGAGACTGGCATCGTCTGCCGTAACCAGCATGCTCCCGTGGTCGGCGTGGTAGCGTACGACGCTGTCGGGATCCACGGCGCTGCTGAAGGGGCGCAGTTCTGCACCACCAATACCATTGACGAAGTATGGCATGATTGCGCCATCTCGATTGTCGTCTTTCAGCAGCCGCTCATAACTGTGCTCATGGCCCGAAAGCACCGCATCTACACCCCATTCCTCGTAGGACCAACGGACTTCCGGATCGGATCCATGCTGGCCCGATGAGTAGGGGGGGGCATGCATCACCACAATCTGCCAAGGCGAAACTGAACCCTTCAGGCCAGCCTCGAGCCACTCTGCTTGAGCAGAATTGACTGTACGGCCATCGGGCTCCGCCGGATCAGAGTCCAGCACGAAGAAATGCACCGGGCCTTGGACAAAATCATAATACCGTTCATTGCCAGAGGAACTTTCAGGCATGGTGAAGAAGTCCAGATAGGCTTGAACTCCGCCGCCATCTGACCAGTCGTGATTGCCAAGGGCAGGGAAGAAGCGATTTGTTTCACTACCAGTCCCATATCTACCCTTATAATTTCCAATGTAGTCGGAATAGAACTGGCCAATCGCGTCATCTGGGGAGTTCTGGCTGCCGTAGGTGTTGTCGCCGACCGTAACTATGAAGTCGGGGTTCTGTGACTTGACGAGCCGGGATACCGCGAGTTCGTAGCTGTTCTTGACGCCATAATCACCAATAACGGCGAACTTAGCTGTCGGCATCGCTCTGGCCCTTCGGATAACCGCGCCACAGCTATAACCATATGTTCATTGGCTGAGCTGCCGCTATCGTCAATGCTAAATGGATAAATCGGAAATGGAGCAAAGATCATACTGGAGGGGCATTTGAAATTATCACTCCTCAAGGGAGTTTTCTGGGTGCCATCAACCGAAATACCTTTCCAAGAAAAACATACTCCCCTTTCGTGTTACATCTAAAAGGACCTGCCTGCGGCTGTGCTTGTGCTCGGCACCGCGGACGAGTGGTTCGACCCGGATCTCGTCGCAGTTGGCCGAACCGTCCTTGTTGAAGCGCTGCTGGCGAGTTCGACTTTTCCGTTCAGATCGACGGAGCGCCAAACGATAATCCAGCAGCCACCCACCGGCGTGGTGACACGCGGGTCGCCCCTGTCGCCCTCCACGGTCATGTTGACCTGCGGCTCGGTACCCGGTCGCATGATCGTCGGCATTGAAGCTCTCCTGTCCGGTCTGTTCGACCTATCTCCTGCGCGCGAGCCGTCAGGAAACCGAGAGGTGGGTTGCGTGCAGCGGATCGCACTAGGTTTATATGCACGCCGACCCAGTGACGCTGCGTTGAATTGCGCCAATGCTCGAGGTTCGCCGATGCATGCTGGTTGCCTGGGCTGTGTTGCGGATTGGCTCTGTAGGGAGTTTCCACAATGCTTCAGCAGCCAACTTGCCCCTCTTTTAAGATCAACCATTCTTGCCGCTCCCCAGAACGGGTCGCCCCTCCGATCAAACAGGTCATAAAACAACGTTCAATCCATGTAAGCGGATCAGTAAGCAATGATCAATGTGCAAAGTATAAAGAATTATACTTGGCATTACTGCCAACGTTTTCTCTTTATTGCGTGTATGTTCTAATTTTGATCGCAGCTACGCGCAACACTGTCCTACGGCTCGATCCTTAGGAGAACTTTCCGGGAACGGCCGCGGATGGCCAGCCACGCTGACCCGGACTGCGGCGGCCTATGCCTGAACCATGACAAACCATCCACCTGAGGCCGGGTTCAAATTGCACCTTGACAGCGTGACGCTCTTAGAGTACAAAACATGAACACTGACGAAGTGTGAATGAAGCAGCCCCGCCCATTCACCGCATCAGGCAAACCTCCACCGCCCCGGCGCCCCCGCTCGGGCGGTTTTTTATTGGCTGTTTCCATGCGCCAGAGAATTGAGATCACGGACGAGCAGAGGCAGCAGGCCTGGGAGATTTACGCCCGACAGCCCGATAAGCACCTGCCCGACATCCAGACCTTTCTCGGCGTGAGCGCCGGCACCTTCGTGCGGCTGCGCCAGCGCTGGGGCTGGCCGGCGCGCCAGACGGCTCTCAACGAGAACGCTCTGAGCATGGCCGCGAAGGACCAGGGTGGGGTGGCAGGCATCGCCAAGGCCGCCGTTGCTTCGGTGAATGACGCGGCGCGTGCGTTGGCACAGGCCACCCGGGTGCAGATCGACGCGCTCATGGACGAGCAGCGCAGGGGCCAAGCCAAGGATCACGACAAGACGGCCCGCAGGCTCGCGTCCTATGCCAGGACGCTGGCAGCCGCGCGGACGCTTGTGGAACAGGAAAGTTCACCGCTCGATGACACCGAGCCTCACGACAACAGACCACGGCGCAGCCTCCACGAGCTGCGCGAGGAGCTTGCTCGCCACCTTGACCGGATTATCGCGGAGGAGGAGTCTCGCGGACGCGACGGCCTCCTGGTCTGAGGGCGACTTCGAAGACGTTCTCCGCTTCTGGCCGATCCTCTGCCGGCCCGAGCAGCGCCTGCCGGGCCTGGCCCGGACGCACGACCCCTGGACAATCTGGCTCATCCTCGGCGGACGCGGCGCGGGCAAGACCCGCACCGGCGCCGAATGGGTGCGCGGCATCGCGCTCGGCGATCCCGATTTCGGCACGAGCGCCTCCCGGCGCATCGCACTCGTGGGCGAGACGTTTTCGGATGCCCGCAACGTGATGGTGGAAGGGCCTGCCGGCATCCTTGCCGTTCATGCCCGGCACGAGCGTCCCACCTGGTCGCCGTCCCTGCGCAAGCTCGAATGGGCGAACGGCGCCGTCGCGCAGGTGTTCTCGGCGGAGGATCCCGATTCCCTGCGCGGCCCGCAATTCGAGGCCGCCTGGGCGGACGAGCTCGCCAAGTGGCGTCACGTGGAGGAGACCTGGGACATGCTGCAGTTCGGCCTGCGCCTCGGCGCGCATCCGCGCCAGATGGTGACGACCACGCCGCGGCCGATCCCGATCCTCAAGCGCTTTCTCGCGGATCCGTCGGTGGCGGTGTCGCGCATGCGCACCGCCGAGAATGCGGAGAACCTGGCGCCGGCCTTTCTCGACACGGTGGTGCGCCGCTATGCAGGCACCCGGCTCGGGCGGCAGGAACTCGACGGCGACATCATCGAGGACCGTCCCGATGCGTTGTGGACCCGCGACCTCATCGAGAGCAATTGCATCGACGCGGCGCCATCGCTCATGCGCATCGTCGTGGCGGTCGATCCGCCGGCCTCGTCGTCGAAGCGGGCGGACGCCTGCGGGATCGTCGCCGCCGGCCTGGATGACGGCGGCATGGCCTATGTGCTGGAGGACGCGACGGCGTCAGGCTTGAAGCCGCCCGAATGGGCCGCGAAGGCCGTGGCCCTGTATCGAAGGCTGCAGGCCGATGCCCTCGTGGTCGAGACGAACCAGGGCGGCGAGATGGCTGGCAGCGTGATCCGCGAGGTCGACCCCTCCGTGCCGGTGGTGAGCGTGCGCGCCACGCGGGGCAAGTATCTGCGCGCCGAGCCGGTCTCCGTGCTCTATGCGCAGAACCGCGTCCGCCATGTGGGCGCGTTGCCGGAGCTCGAGGACGAGCTCTGCGACTTCGGCCCCGGCGGCCTCACATCGGGCCGGTCCCCCGACCGCCTTGACGCGCTGGTCTGGGCGCTGACCGAACTGATGCTGCAGGAGCGGCGCGAGCCGCGGGTGAGAATGCTTTAGACGCCGGACCAATGCTCGGAAGAGCAGGCTTATTTCACACTTTGCCCTCATCCCGAGGAGGTCGCTTAAGCGACCGTCTCGAAGGAGATTCCAGAGACTGCTGAAGCCCTCCTTCGAGATGCAGCCTGATGGCTGCTCCTCAGGATGAGGGCTCGACTGGAGGCAACCTTATCAGGGCCTGGATACGGTCCAAGATAAAGAACGCCCCGGCCGAAGGGTGGTGTTCACGCACATCTCCAGCCGGGGCGCCGTGGCTACCGTAGGGGCAACATGTGAAGCCACATGGCATAAGCTATGCCGTTGCGGTCGATCCACAAGGCTTCTGATGGGGTGAGCCTTTTGCGCCATGGATGGCGCGAAAGGGGCATCGCAGCGCGAAAGGGAAGCATGTGTGGAGGCCGGCTGCAGGGCTGGGGCGGATGGCAGTCCATCCGTGCCGATCCGCCCCGCCATCTGCCTCATGCCGTCCCCATAGGAGAAGGACGGCAGAGCTTGAAAATTCGATGGTCGCGCCAGCCGGTCCGAGGAAAGCAGCCCGGCTGGCGCGTGAATGTCGCCGGGTGCCCCCGCAACATCTCGAGATTACCCTCGGGCATGTGACGCGCCTATGACAAACGCACCGAACGTGCCTGATTTGCGGTCATCGGATGCGGAAGTTGTCGGCAGTCTGAAGCAGCAGTGGGCACGCTTGTCAGCTCCGGCGGCCGTGAGGCCGAGACGGAGATCGATTTATGCGCCCGGCAATGGGAATTCCCTTCCCCTGCAATGGCTGCGCCACCTCCGGCCGGGAATGACACCCTCTCCCGCGATCACCGGCCTTGTGCCGGTGATCTCGATCGTGTGGAGCGCCGCGCCTTTCTGATCGGGATGGCCGGCACAAGGCCGGCCATGACAACGGAGCGTGTTGCTCACGCACGGCGACACCCTTCATTCCTCACGCCTCACCAAGGCAGGACCTATTCATGCTGAACCGATTGACCCGCTGGCTCCAGGCTGCGCCGGACACCAAGGCCTCGCGTGCGCAGGGCGCCATCGCGCTCTACGTCGCCGGACGCGCCGTGTGGACGCCGCGCGACTATGGGGCGCTCGCCCGCGAAGGCTTTCAGAAGAACGCCATCGTGCACCGCGCCGTGCGGCTGGTGAGCGAGGCGGCGGCGTCGCTGCCGCTGGTGCTCACGGGCGAGGAGAGGGAGCTTCCCTCGCATCCGCTGCTGTCGCTTTTGGCCAGGCCCAATGCGCGGGAGGGCGGGCAGCGTTTTCTCGAGAGCCTCTACGGGCACCTGATGGTGTCCGGCAACGCCTATGTGGAGGCGGTGAGCTTGGACGGCGCCCCGCACGAGCTGCACGCCCTGCGGCCAGACCGCATGCGCGTGGTGCCCGACGCGGACGGCTGGCCCGCGGCCTACGAGTATGCGGTCGGCACGCAGGCCGTGCGCTTCCCGATCCGCGACGAGGCACTGGCGCCGATCCTGCACCTCACGCTGTTCCATCCGGCGGACGATCATTACGGCCTCTCGCCTATGGAAGCGGCCGCAACGGCGCTCGACATCCACAACGCGGCGGGCGCCTGGAACAAGGCGCTTCTCGACAATGCGGCGCGTCCCTCCGGCGCGCTCGTGGTCGGCGGCGCGACGCTCACCGACGCGCAGTTCGACAGGCTCAAGAGCGAGCTTGAAACCAATTATCAAGGCGCCGGCAACGCGGGCCGCCCCTTGCTGCTGGAGGGCGGCCTCGACTGGAGCATATGTCAACGGAAGACGCCGAAAGCCATCTTCCCGCTTCGCTCTGTCCGTGAGACTGCGTCCTGTGGATTGTGAGGAAATCTACCTCACAGGGTTACTTCTTACTGAGAACAAAAGTAGAACAAAATGATTGAGTCTGAGTGTTGTGACGCTGGAGAAGGGATCTATGTCTGACTTTGATTTCGAGACAGTTGCCAGGGGTGCTGCTGCCATCAAGACCTCGATTGATGCCTTCAAAGGAGCAGTAGGGCTTGTGCGTGAGGTGAAGGATGCACTGCCACCTTCTAAGGAGACAGAGACAGTTGCCAGGGCACTCGATGAAGCAGAGCAGACTGCTACTATAGCTGAGGCTCAACTCGCACAAGCCTTGGGCTATGAACTCTGTAGGTCACACTTCCCGCCGGTCATCATGCTGGATGTTGGATTCTATTCTGATAGGCAGACTGGTAAGCCTATGGGCGTTTTCGAGTGTCCAGCCTGTGGGAGGCTCTCCAGAACCATGCCTTATAAGAGGACAGTTCCACTCCGGGAGAAGACCAGAACTTAGGTCGAGTGGTGTACATCCCGAAAAGAAATGCCCCAGCCGGCAAACCGGGCCTTCGTCTCAGCGTCCTACTGGTCTTGTGCGTTCCACGCAGCGGTACCCAATGGGGCACTGAGGGTCGTCTGCTGTCGGCACCCAAGCTGGGTCTGGTACCTCACCCAAGACACACCGGCCATACCCAGCGACATAGCGGTCGTAGGTGAAGGGACCCGTGTTGAGTACGATAGCACCTTGGGTGGCCACCAGTGCTCGTGCCCCATTGCAGGACATCCGCAAGGTCAGAGGGTTGCTTTGAGCGAATACACTGGAACTCATGCTCACAAGAGCGATAGCAGAGTAGATCACCTTCACGGGTTTCATCGCGACCCTCGTTAGCGAACGCGTCTAGGCAACGCCCAATGTTAGATAATGCGGGTCAGAGCAAGATGGACCCGGAGCCTTGCTGTTGAAGTGCGCTCCCACACAGTAAGAGGGCTTTAGTTGCCGTCAGTCTCTGCCCAAAAGCAAACGCCCCAGCCGGGGTGAAGGCAGCCTCGGCTAGGGCGCAGGTGTGTTCAGGAGAGTCGATCTGTCACAGGACAAACCAATCCTTCGTCAGATCCATCTTGCCCTTAAGGCGAATAACACCCTCTGAGGCGCGGTCCGAGTCCGTATTGAAGGACACATAAGTCTCGGTCGACGTTTTCTCGTATCGGACCTGACCAGCCTTGGTGAACTTCTTAGTGCCGATAAAGCTGAATTTCTGATTCCCGGCGACCTTAATGTTTGCGTCAATTGCTGCAAGATCGATCTTGTCACCCTCTAGGCTATTGAAGTCAGTAATCCGGTCTGCGGTGCTCCTTGTCGTGCCAGTATCCTTGTCATCGAAAACAAACCGATCTCGTCCACTGCCACCGCTTAGTTGATCTAGGCTCAGACCACCCGTCAGACGGTCCTCCCTAGCACCTCCACTCAGGATGTCCTTTCCACTCTTACCGTTCAAGGTATCGCTCCCTGAGCCGCCAGAAAGCTTGTTGGCCTTGTCATTGCCAATCAGTGTTAAGCCCTGGGCTTTAACCAAGAATGCTTTGAGAGAACTGTAGGTCTTACCGTCGCCACCCACAGAAAAGTACACGAAATCGAAACCATGCTTGTTGCCAAGATCAATCGGGATCAAGGGCGGGGTCTCACCTCCCCAGTTCTTCGGAACTGTGGGGAGCATGTCATCGGGTGCTTTCTTGAAGCGCCCAATGCCATCGTTCAAGAACAGGCGGGTTCCGATATTGCCCGCATGTGCGTAAGAGGAGTCTAGAATGTCAGGATCACCATCCCGATCAAAGTCAATGATGTAGATCGTGCCTTCAGCAGTGCCCTTCGGTCCGGCTCGATCTTGATCTCCTTGGATCCGCCATGACTCATCCTTGAACTGGGTGCCACCGTAATTCTTGATCACCTGCAACTGGCGACCGACGTAGTAGGGCTCGAAACGTCCCTGTGACAGGATGATGTCTTTGAAGCCATCACCATCGATATCCACGACTGCGATATCGTCATTCTTGGTGTTGGTGCCGTAGATCCCCTGAGGAAACTGAATTATCGCTGCCTCTGAGAACTGGCCGCCGCCATCGTTAAGCCCAATGAAGCCATTAATCTCTCCCCCGCGATAATATGGGGCAACAATATCAGCCGCATTATCTCCGTTAAGGTCAGCGAGTTTGATACCTGCTTGGAATGGCACAAGGCCGTTGGTGTATTTATATGGGTCGCCAACTTCCGCAGGAAGTCGATCTGAGATGTCTGTAAAATGGAGCCCATTGGAGTCGTTTAAGAAAAAGCCTATTTTCCCCGATGCCATCTTTCCCGAGAACAAGATGTCGAGATCGCCATCCGCATCAATGTCACCGAGGGTAACATCACGTGCCATATGGGCAGGGTCGCTGCCATTCTCGTGGAAGGGAAGACGGTTTGTTTCATCAGTAACGCCTACGGGAGAGCCGTAGATAAGCGTCTGTCGCTCGCCAGGTATCACTGGATGAGCGCCATGGGCACTAGCAACGATGTCAGCAATGCCATCTCGGTTAATGTCGCCGACATCGAAGCGATAATTTTGCTGCCGCCCGAGACTTGCTGGGACCGTTGTGAAGCCCGGATTGGCCGTAAGGACCCCACTTTTGGTTCCAAGTAGGATTGTTGGATAAGCGGCTGGGTGGCTTTCGACGTGTGGGAAAATCTGAGGAGCAAAAACAAGGTCTTGCCGCCCGTCTCCGTTGACATCAGCAGTAATGGGGTTGCCTATGGTCATGGAGTACGTACTGGCAGGGAAGGTTTGTCCAGTGCCATGGTAAGTCCACGGACCATGCGAGCCATAGACGCGGTATTCGTAAGTGGATTTGGTAGGATATTTGTAGAACGGTGAACTGGCCATGAGACAAAACCTGGAGAACATAGCGGTATGAAACGCCTATGTTTTAGCAGAGCTGGGCAAAGAGATCGTTTTCAAAGCGCAACTCTGAGAGATACGGTGCCCGTGTGTGTCTCGATGGTAACACTAGAATTCTGACCGGAATGGGCGCTCGGGAGAAGGCCATTAGTTATTTGCTCCCGCAGAAGCTCTAACCGCCTCCCAGCTAGCGAGCCCATCCACCCGTTCATTCTCAGGATGCCCTGCGTGACCTTTCACCCACTTCCAAACGATGCTCCGGCAAACCCATCGCGGGGCATGATCGCTACCGGAGCCCTGGGGCAACCAAGACCCCAAACACCGACGATGATTTGCAGTCAAGCTAGGTATCTGGTCGCCAGCCGAGGAGCCGTCGTTCTAGGCACTGGGCGTTACAGCTATGACCGCTATGTCAGCGGCCAGGCATTCTGTCTTCGCGGTGAGTATGCGTGGCCAGCCTGGGTGCCATCTACCGATACCCGAGAATGTCCAGTTGGATATACCTGCCAGAGCAATCCACCGTGGTGGTTCTTCGATGATTGACGTGGCTCAAGATCCGAGATGCTACCGGTAGTTGGGCACCAAGCCTATGCGAATGGTTGCCGCTTGGAGCAACTCAGGGGATACCTAGACGCTATGGTCCTGGGTTCGGTGACTTAGCCTTACCCAAACCTCTCAACTTCCAGGCCCAGGGCGTGGCACACAGCGGTACCCGATGGGGCA
Organism: Microvirga sp. jy35; assembly: GCF_056148915.1. Classification (NCBI taxonomy): domain Bacteria; kingdom Pseudomonadati; phylum Pseudomonadota; class Alphaproteobacteria; order Hyphomicrobiales; family Methylobacteriaceae; genus Microvirga; species Microvirga sp. jy35. The sequence continues at coordinate 9,538 of NZ_JBWBEW010000020.1, forward strand.
CTGAGGAGTATCGACTGTTGGAACCCAGGCAGGGCGTGCGGACTCGTCTTGGACACACTGGGTCACGGCTGATACGTAACGGTCATAGGTTGTTGGGCTAGTGTTAAGGACAACAGCGCCCTGACTGGCAACCAGTTGTCTTGCCCCATTGCAAGACATCTGTAGGGTCAAAGGACGGCCTTGGGCCAGTACGCCAGATCCCATGCTCAGATAGACGAGAGCAGCACATACTAACTTCACGTGTTCCATGGCCACCCTCCTGAGGTGGGTCCGCTGGGGCAACCCTTGTCACGGTGCCCCTTAAGCCATCAGCGACATCACCGCCGAGAGAACGTTCATCACCACTACCGTTCCTGCAAACCATAAGGGGACAGGTGGGTGATCCCGCTGATAGGCGAGGTCGTCATCGGCGGTAGAAAGGGCCTGTGAAGCATCGAAAGTCATCGTCTATCTCCCAAGGCAGGAGGCGATACTGACCTGAAGACAATGACCGTGTGCTGTCATTTTGGCAGTGCGGTCCCACACCTGGGGCACAGGATAGCCATCTCATGACAGGCCGAAAGACTTGGTGAATTGACCTACCCACGCGCTGGGATGACACTGGCCCTGGGCTGGGAGGTCATCGTCCTCCCTGAATCTCAGGCTCCCCTACGGAGCCTTTTCTTTGCCCAGAGGACACATTATAGCCACGGTTGGCCTTAGGCTCCATCTTGGACAACCAGGAGCCTTGCCATGCAACTTGCAATTCGGACTGTACGTAACCTCAGTCTTCTGCTGTTTGTGCTTGGGGCTGCCGCCTTGGTTTCTCCAATTCTGCTGGGCTTTTCCTACGCTGCAAGCGTATTGGCCTCAGGCTTGATGTTCCCCTGAGTTCTTGCCGTTCTGGCACTTGAGCAGACCTATAGAACATTCAACGAGTGGGCAGATTAGTGAAGCCCTTTCAGTTGCCTTGATTAGCTTCTGAGAGGGTTATGGTTTGGCAGCAGGTCAGCCGTTAGCGGGATACTCCAGCAAACCCAATCGCCATAGCTGCCATCTGTGCCTCGGTATTTGCCAGTCCATCAACCCGCTCGTTCTGCTCATGCCCAGCATGGCCTTTGACCCATTGCCATCTGATGCTGCGACCGCTGATTAGCTGATCCATTTGCATCCAGAGGTCTTGGTTCATCACCGGCTTGCCGTCAGCCTTGCACCACTCTCTGGCCTTCCACCCGCGCAGCCACTCGGTGGCCCCCTTGATCACATACTGGCTGTCGCTGTGGATCACGATGGGGAGACCCTGAGGCACAGCCTCAAGCGCCTTGATGGCAGCTGTCATTTCCATCTTGTTGTTCGTGGTGGAGCGGTCCCGTCCCACGATGATCTGCTCTTCTCCAGCGATGGTGACCACGGCTGCGTAACCGCCCGGACCAGGGTTTCCGAGGCAAGCGCCGTCCGTGAAGATTATGGCTTCATTCGACATAGGATTCTCAATCAGTCAGTTGTGGAATGGGACTGCACCATGAGGAGCGAAATGGGGAGGGGCTTAAAGCAGGAGAGGGCTTAAGATCCAGTGACCTCAAGGGCGCCAAGCCTTACTGCCAAGGTTAACCCTTGGTTAACTCTTCAAGGTCAGGTTCGCCGTGAACATCGCAGGAGCCTCATGGTGCGTACCCTCAAGACGATCCTTAGCCTCTTTGCGGCAGTCGCGGTGCTTGGCCCTATCGTCACGGTTTCAGCTTATGCAGCTACTATCGTGGCCGCTGCAATGGTTGCCCCATAGGGACCCACTCACAATCAGTAACGATACGTGAATTGACCGGTGGTTCTATGGGGCGGACACTGGGTTTGATCGATGGCATCGGTCACTCCCTTTAGTAAACTGAGGTCCCGCATTAGGGGCCTCTTTTGTTAGCTGAGGGTCTGCCTCCTAGCTTACTCCCGCTGCGTTTCCTGAAGTCTCTATAGCGGTTCACAAGAGAATGTCGCCCTTCAGGGTGAGGAGGTCTCCCATTGTGATTACTCTCCTAGCTTGACCTTGATTGACTCTCGTTTCTCGCTACCCTTCATACCTTCAACAAGGGTTTGTTTCGAGTACAAGGATCAACGGGTGAATGTCTGACGACGCAGCTAAAGAACGTAATGAGCATGTGACCGTTCTGATCTGCAAGAATTCACTACTTCGCGAAGGTCTCAAGCATCTCTTAGCTGACACCTGCTTCAATGTGTCTGACACCGTGTTCGATGAGTCCCCACCTTGGCGACCGCGCCTTTATATCCAACCTGCTCTGTTCATCGTGGATGCCAGCAATTCCTCTGCAAGGCTCATCGAAGTTGTCAGGTTGCTGAAGGAACGACATGGTGAGGCGAGGATCGTCTTCGTCGCCCACCACTTTGAGTTTGGCTTCATACGACTAGGACTCGCAGCTGGAGTTGATGGCTTCTGTTTGACAGGGAGTGTCCGTGAAGCTCTGATCAAGTCGCTTGAGTTGGTCATGCTAGGAGAGAAGCTCGTACCGGGGGCGATGGTTCATTCGATTGTCAGTGAAATGGCTTTGAACGTTGAGCCAGTTCAGGACGAGCCTATGACAGAGCCACTTCAACTTGATCCTAAGATGCACAAGCTTTCGAAGCGAGAGGTAGAGATCCTGACCTGCCTCATGCGTGGCGAGCCAAACAAGGTCATAGCGAAGAAGCTCGATGTTGCTGAGGCAACGATCAAGGTTCACGTGAAAGCGATCTTGCGCAAGATAGGAGCAGCTAATCGCACCCAAGCGGCAATGTGGGCTACGGAGCATATGCCACGGAGGCGAGATCCTTCTTGATAGATTAGCACGCCAGGACTGAACATTCTCTGGATGGTGTCTTACGGGTCCCTATAAAGGGGAGTAGGGGTGGTCCTTATAGATAGTAGATACAGAGCACCCCGACTCTGACATTACTCTTCCTCTGTGATGATTGCCTTGATGGAGGTCATCTCCTCAAACACCTCCATCATGACATTCCTCACCAGATCCTTCTTAGACCATGAGACCACAAGGGCATCATGGATAGGTAAGGCAACCACTCCTTGGTCCCTCAATCTCAGGATAACCTCCACGAGGATTTCACTTTCAAGGAACTGAACGTGATGTCCCACCTGGGTTCCGAAGTGATGAGCAATGGCTGGATGAGCTTGCCTGATCACCTGCGTTAGTTCCTGCACTGACTGGTGCTTTGGGAGCTTCTTGGCAGTCCCCTGTGGTTTCCTTGATGGCACGCCATCGGAGAACAAGAGAGCGTTCATAAGTTTCTTAGTCCCTTCACGGCACCATTCCAGGCCAGTAATGCTGTAGAGGTCGTCCATGGGCGGTTGTGCCTTCTCCAGTCCATACAGGAGCCTTGGTCCTATCTGTCCATAATCTAGACAGCTTACAGGCTCTCCCTCAATGACGAGTCCTTGGAGACGTTCCTCCTTCTTGAGTTCCTGCCAGAAGCCTCCGAAGAGCCGTCCCCCACTCTCGAATGAGCCTCGGGTGAAAATCCTCCGAAGGTGCCTGTCGTGGATGTCGATTGCTCGCAAGTTCTTCAGGGCCGTATCATCGAAGTCGATGTCCGCCTCTTCAATCCATGCGTTGATGGCCTCCACTTGATGGCGGTAGAGCCTTACGGTCTCTGTCTCCTCATACTCCTGATACCGGCCCTTGCTCCTGTGGTCATCCTTGATCGCTTTTAGGATGATCGTGGGTCGCTCCTTGTAACCACTGATGTCCTTGAGCCTCACCTGATGGTGCTGGAGGTGCTCCCAAAGACGTTCAGAGGGGTAGATCAGGGTCTGCTGTCCACGACCGAATGGGTTTGAGCTACCCTTAGCCTGTACGAGGAAGTCCAGCTCAGGACTGGAGAACGTATCCAGGATGTCTGGCAGCTTCTTGTTGAGTGCTGGATGGCTGTAGCAGGATCGGGTCCCAAGTATCCGGTTTGAGCGAGGGACAGCGATACCTGAGGTGTGATCTGTCAGGGCAGCGTGGGCAAGGTCGCAGATCAGAGCAGTGACAGTTGCCTCGAAGGTCGCCTGATCGGACGCTCGGCGCTTCCTCTGACGCTTCTGGTAGTAAGCCTCGTAGTTCTGGACCTGATCGACTACCTCCTGAACAAGCGCCCATGCGTTGCTGCTTGTGGGCACCCGTGACGGGTTAAAGAACCGGTCTAGGCGACGAGTCTTCTGTTGAGTAGGGGTAATGCTATCAATGGTGGGGAGGATCATGAGGTCACGTTAGGTCTGCGAGTGCCTGACGAAATGCCATGGCCTCTTGTCGCTTCTTGTCATGTTCCGCTAGTTCGAGTTTCGCGAGATGAAGTCCCGCTCCACCAAAGGCATTGGCCAACCACTGGGCCATCACGGCTGCGGCTCTTGGGTTCAGTTCCTTATATGCCCGCTTGGTCTTGCCGGTCTGGCGGTCGTACCAAGAGCCAGCATTTAGGTCGGTCAGACCGCGCACCCTCCTGACCATCTGGGTCCTGAAGGCACGATCCGAGCGGAAGCGTCGAGGCTGTAGTTCCTGCATCACGAAGAAAGCCAGGGCTGTCTCAATGATCTCCCTTGGAGCAACTGCATCAGTCAGCTTCTGAAGCTCCTGGGCGGCGATGCGCTCGTGCCTGGGCATGGCTCCTCGGAAAGCCAGAAGGCTCCTGGCGTGGTCAGCGAGAGCAGCCAAACGGGCCTCGAGTTGGGTCCATAAGGGACTCTTCTGGTTCTTTTCGATCCTAGCCTGAACGAGCCTGAGATAGGGCTTGAGGTCGCCCTTGGTGATCCCTTGCTGATCGACAGCTCCGTGGCGGCGAAGGCGAGCTTTATGGGTGGTGCAATAGATTGAGTAACGGGAAGACGCAGACGTGCAGCATCCCGCCACCCGACAGAGTCGGTGGGTCATATGGTGTCCTTAATTTGTGATGGTTGGATTGGTGGCCGTACCCCGGCAGACAGGGACGGAAGCAAACAGCGGCGGCACAGGTTTCAGGAAGCCTGATTGTACCTATTAGTGGTGGTAATTGGCCTGGGTCATCTTATGTTGTTGTCTATATTGCCTTTTTCGGCATAGTGCTTCGACAGCCTGTGCGTAGAGTCATTTCGGCTCTGGTGCTGCTTCTCAAGGGTGTTGGGTAACTATGTCCAAGTCCGAATGCGACCTGTGCAAATCATGTCGGGTGATGCTCCTCACGACCCAGCAGTTTATGAAACTGGGAGGGGAGCAATGGGATCACAGCTTCCTCATCCGTGTGGGCAAGCGAGCGCGGGAGCTACACCTAGAGATCCTTGGGAAGCCACCTAAGAAGACTCGTCCGTCCACGACAGGTGCATACCGCAACAAGGTCGGGAAGTACCCTTGCGGGATCTTGGAACAGGCTTATCGGCAGGTCAGGGCGGAAGTTGAGAAAAGCGTCTAAGTCACTAAAATCAAATAGTTATACCCACTTTGAGATTGAACTTTTTAGCCCTAGAAGCGTTGGTTTGGTGGCAGGATGAAATAGCTTTTGTAACGAGTCCTACTGCTGAAGCTTCAGGCCGCCGGAAGCGAGATTGTTCATAAGGCGGGTTGCGACTGTAAATTCCGTTTTCAATTTCCACTCCACCACAATGTAAGGGCCGAGCCAGTCTGAGCTCAAAGGCCGCCTAAGAGGTGTGTGCAATGCGAGATAAAGGTAAGACGTTTTATACGGTTCCGAAAGCAAAAGCCGAAATGGGTGATCTTGTAGAGTTCGTCTCCAAGAACAAGACTGAAGTAAGTATCGGCGGTAAAGTTAATCAGCCTTTCTTTTATTTAACTCCAGTTCGGGAGTCTGATAAAAAACTTGAAAGTATACCAGTAGAAAAAGCAACCAATATCAATTACTGGCATCGCTGCCGCTATACTGGTCAGGGCATACTAATAAAAGGTCCGGGCAAAACAAGTGCTGTCTTGCGGCACAATCCAGATGATTTGCCTGCCGCTAACAAAGTCGTAAGTCCCCATGACTTCGTTCTTCCACCTCTGGCTACAGAGATCCATGAAGACCTTAAGCTAGTTAAAGCTGCGATAGGTAAGCTTGAGACCCAAGTTGAGCAGCTCGGAGAGCGTATTGAAGAAATGACGACGATTCAGCTGGCGGCAGAGCGCCTTGAGGAAGCTGCACATCGGCATGAAGAGAGCTTCAAACGGGTCGAGAAGATGTACCAATGGATCAAAGAGGCAATGGATAAGCAGGATGCTCGCCTACGACAGATGCTGGGCAGCAGTCCGTCACCAGCTGAAGCTAATTAACTTAGGTAGGCCAGAGCTGCGTTATCGAGAGATGCCAACTAGGCCCAGAACTGTTCTTGGAAGAGCTTAGGGGAGCGAAACTAGCAGAAATGGTGGAGCGGAGGTAGGGCATCCATCTCCACCATTTATTGTTCAAACGGGCTGAGTAGCTGACAGCCTGTCAGCGGAACGCTGATCAAACTGCAAGCACCCTCTGCACGACACTGACACCCACCCCAAGTTGCTTTGCGATCTTTATTATTCCTAAGCTCGGATTAGCAGCGCGAGCCTTCCTGATGGCTTCCTCCACGTCCTGCTTTGTCTTAGGACGACCGAGCGTTTTTCCCTCAGCCTTTGCTCTTATAAGACCAGCATTGACCCGAGACCTAATCATCTCCCGTTCGAGCCGAGCGAACACAGCAGCCATCTCCAGCATCGCTCGACCATGAGCCGTGGACGTATCCATGCTTTCCTTGAAGTAGAACTGCGAGACACCTGCTGCTTCTAGTTCGTCCATCGCTGTCACCACAGCCGATGTGGAGCGCCCCAGCCGGTCAACAGCCCAGAATAGGGCGAGATCGAAGCGACGACGCTTGGCGTCCTTGAGGAGGCTATCAAGCCCTGGACGCTTGTCCCTGCCTTTTGCTCCTGAGATCCCGGCATCCTCGTAGGTGACGACCACATCCCAGCCGCGCAGCTCTGCCAGCTTGCTCAGATCCGCCCGTTGGTTCTCGACTGTCTGCCCATCTGTAGAAACACGGAGGTATATCGCTGCTCGCTTGCTCATGATGGCTGCCCCTGTGTCGATGACTGGCACAGATAATAGCCAAACTTATACGGAAATCAAGTGTTTGCCGTATAGCTGAGAAGCGATCAAAGAAGCCAACGAATACAAGGATTCCATACATGAGATTTCAGGTGGGTTTTCCGTATAGGTCTTCTCCGCCTCAAAGAAGCCCAATCCTGTCCCCACGCCCTACATCTCTCCTTCAGCGCACGACTCGCGCATTTCCTGACTTATTGGGGCAACGAGACTATGAGGCTTCTGCGGTTCATCGAACGCGCCATTGCAGCAACTCTCTGGACACTTGCAGCGGGAGCATTCGCTGTAGTCCTCGGGCTCGTCATCGGGAGCTACAGTGCCTCAACGAGAGCCGAGGGAGTGACGCTCGGGCTCCAGTACGGCCAGTGGATTGCTGTTGGCCTCTGCCCTGTTGTGTTGTGGTGGCGGGTGTATCGGACGATGTGGCTCCGTGGACCAAAACGAGGGACAGAAGCAAGGGAGCCCCGCCCTGAGACCACGACCAGCACAGCACTCATCAGAGAACCAGTAGTGAAAGCTCGCAGCAAGCCTCAGCCCAAACCTGAGGAACCCATAGAGAAAGCCGAGAAGCCAAAGCGTGAGCCGAGGGTGCGCCGCGAGCCTAGCCTATAGGTAATGAGAAGAGGTCCCTATGGGGGGAGATTTCCGCAGCGATTTCTGTCGATGCCACTTCACAATTTTGTGGTGGATTCTGAACGAGGTCCAAGCTCCAGAGTTGACATAGATGCACAGTAGGCTGTGCTGGACCCATGGAGGTTCTCATGAACCTGAGCGGTATGACGCATAGGGTCACTGATGCTCTAAAGCGACTGACTGACAGGCTGACCCACCGGAGAAACACTAACCCCCCGCCGCCATCCAGCAAGGACAGTGTCTTCGACAATCGGATGCGGAACGAACGGGACGACGTAACCTGAGAGGGTGTACCTTGTCTGCGGTGCGTAAGGAGGTAGACATGCCTCTTCTATTTCACGCTCCGGTGCCTCACAGAGACTGAGGATCTTGGGTCAGCCGATCTGCCAGACCTCGCTGCAGCCCGCGATGTGGCTCTGAGGATTGCCCCAGCCTTCCGCGCAGGAATCGTCCAAGAGGGAGGCGACCCAGACGATTGTGCGATTGAGGTATCCGATCAGGGGCATCAAGTGGTCTCAGTGATCCTGCTGTGAGATGATGCAGTGGTTGATACCTTGTAAAGGTGAGCCCATCTCAACGAGCATTTTTGAGGCGCTCTGGCTTAGGCCGTCAGCTACCAGTTCAATAGCCTGATTTGGCCAATCATTGAGCTAGCTTTGAGCTAAGCTGAAGCCTTGTTGTTTGAGTCCTGAAAGTCAGGCTGAGATAAGTACTTTCTGATAAGTCCGTGTACTAGTGTGGTAGTATAGCAAGATATTTCCCAAAGCACTTAGGTAACTGTTGTCTTTAACCTAGGGCGATATCCCATCGCGAGGTGAAAGCTTCCTATTGCGCTGTATTTAATTTAGTCACGAATGGCTGAGACAATGGCTGTGCATCTTATCAACTTAAGAGGCACTTATAAGAACCTGCTACGTCTTCCAGTCTGATCCGAACCCCAACCTCTTGGCCTTCACCGACGGTGCTACAGGCGAAAAGCTTCCAGTCGAGAGTGGGCCTTGGACATTCGTAAAAGAGGTTGGCGCAACCGAGCGGTGGACCTTTGGCGTGGGTCGAGCCTTCGTTGCTGCCGGGATATTAGAGAATGGCTTCCTTGTGTGGGAGGCAAGCGATAGCACAGCCACATTTCATCCGGTGATCGAGAGTGATCGGGTGGAAGGCACGGCGGTGTTCAATCAGCAGGGGCGGCGGATTGGCACCATCAAGCGGTTGCTGATTGAGAAGGTCAGCGGCGAAGTCCTCTATGTTGACGTGACGTTTGGCGGCTTCCTCGGCATTGGGGTTCACCACCGCACAATCCCTTGGGACAAGCTCTCGTACGACAAGGCACTTGAAGGTTACCGTACTGAGATTACCGAGGAGCAGGTCCGGGACGCACCAGAGTTCTATGGGGGCGAGGGTGACGATCTGGTCTGGCCTGACCGCAAGCGCGAGAAGGAACTGAGGGACTACTGGCACGACGATCCAAGAGGTCCAATCTAACCTCCTGTGGGCGCAGCCTTCTGCTAAAAGGGGCAGGGATGAGGCTGATCAGGCAAGTGACTCTGGGCATCATGACTAATCGTAGTTAGCTGCCCAAATAATCCTTAGGACCGCGGTACCGGGTAAGGTTCTTTGGCTACTCTATCGTAGCTATGCCTACCTTTGACGTTTACGTCTGGAGCAACTGTCGCCGTCTGAAATATCCACGCGGCTTGAATGTGCCGAGTGTAGAGGCTGCCCACGGCGTTGCACTAATGATGGGGCGAATGTTCATTAGGCTTAAATCGCTGGGAGGCCATCTGCCTCAGGCCAAATGTGACTTCCACGTTGAGGTTGTTGACAAGGATGGCCGAACCGTTCTGGCGGTTCCAGGGCGGTGGATAGGGGCATTGACTAGTTAGTCCTAGGTGTTGCCCTCAGGGTTTGAGATATGGCTATCCATGTTGGGCTTGCGCTTGGAAGGTACCGTCAATCCTCATCAGCTTGGCTCGTCCACTTGGCCACTTCCTCTGTTGTGGCCTTCCTTCTGCTGACGAGAGCAGCAAGCAGATCAACCGGGAACGGCGTGCTTTGAAGTGCAGTCCTGATGAACCCATGCTGATCAAGTTCAAAGAGACGGATTGTCAGCGTGTCGGGCTGCTCTGAGGCATACTCAATATCAAAGGAGTGATAAGAATTATTCTGCCCATCTTCTGTTCCGACATGAACGTTGAGTGAGACTACTCTGTCCTCTGGTCCACAAAACCCAAGGCGAGCATCAATATTGAGGTCATTGCTCATGTTGTTATTTGTTGGCTTTCATCCGTCGGGCGACGAACTTGAGATGTGATCGGCGGGTTAGTTGTTCTGGCTCCTCAACGCTTTGTGGCGAAAAGAAGTTCCGCCATGAAAATTGCACATTTCTATTTGCATCACAAGAATTTATTCGATGAGCTATCATTTGACAGTGTTCTTATTATAGGAAACTTTGTTAGATAATTAGGCTTGTACTACGCCTCGTGTACCTCTCAATAACATTAGCCTCAGCAAGTACTTTGACACCCATGCAAAGACTCATCTTCCAACAAGATGTTAGGCTGAGTTCTCTTTGACAGGAGAACCGACTTGGGAATGTGACCAATCTCATCTGCCTTGAAGCTTTTCGTGAAGCTAGCCGTGAGCTTGAAGAGGCTGAACTCAGGTACCGTCAGGCCGCTCAGGATCTGGCAAGCATCCGCGATCAACTGGAACAAGCACTGGATCATGCCTACCGAGAGCAGTCATTCGGCCCACTTGATCCTCTGTTCTCCAAGGAGGAGGCAGCACTTGCCCTATATCAGCAAGCACGCTCCAAACTCATTGGGGCGGAAGAGCGATGGTGTGCGCTGAGAGTGGCTTTAGCTTATGAGAGGGAGCTGATCCAGGAAGTGCAGCTATCCCGTAAGCGATTGAATTAAGTACCTTCGGCAGGGAAGTAATCCCTAAGGGAGGATTGCGGGTGGTATGCCATTGGCTAATATTCCTCGCAGCCATGCCGCAGTACAGTCTCTTCATTTCCGATCAGCACCGTCGGATCAGGTATCCCAAGAATCAAAACTTGCCTGATGTTGAAGCTGCCCGAAGAATCGCTTTGAGGGTGGCGCGGGTTTTTATCGAAGTCGTTCCCTACTGGAATGATTTGTCGGCCGAGCAGCAGAACAATTTTGTGGTTGAGATTGACGATGAGAGCGGCCAAACCGTCCTGATAGTGCCGTTCAGAGACGCACTAGAACTTAAGGGTTGATGTGCGTCAGGCATTTCATCCCGCCACCGTTCATGAACAATGGCTGTCGGAGCCGTTTGGCTCTGCTTCAACCGACCTAGTGCATCGTCTTAAACATGGGTGGCTCAGTACGAGTTCAGCCCTGCGAGGAGGGTTCTTATGGGCTTCGGTTGGAAAAGGGTTGTGCTTGCTGCTGTTGCCACTCTGACACTTGGCAGTGTTGCTCAGGCATCGGAGCCGAGCCTTCATCGTATTGCCGACTACAGCGGTGAACGATTTGAGAGGCAGGATTACAGCCGTACTGAACACTGGTCTGAGCGTCGTGACCCTGACCGCTACTATGGGCGTCCCGTTCCCGAGTGGCGGGAGCGACGGTCTCAGCAAGGCGGGTATTACGGTGTTCCTGTTGCGGAACGTCCTCATTGGCAGCGGCCTGTATTTGCTGGGCGGGGATGGGGCCATCACGATAGCTGCAGGATCATTATCAAAGAGCGGGTAAACCGCTGGGGTGAGAGGGTTCAGGTGCGTAAGGAAGTTTGTCGCTGAACCTACCTCATGCCTATGCAGAGAGCAGGAGGGAAACCTCAGGATTAGCGTGGTTCTTAGTTCAGTAGCGTTCTGATATCCCCTCCTGTTGGACTTGAGCCTGAGGGACCCCACCCATCAGGCTCTTTTCTTTTGATCTTTAGCCGACAGTAGCCTTCGCCAGTTTCTCAGCCACCCTTTCCGGCCTCAGGTGAGTATATCGGCTCAACATCCTTGGATCCCTGTGTCCACTGATCAGAGCCACCTCAGGAACGGTGAGGCCATATTCAAAGAATCGAGACACAGCTTCATGCCTAAGGTCATGCAGCCGTAAGTCTTCAAGACCAGCTCTCTTTCTCAGCCTCTCCCACGCCAAGCGCACAGCATTGGGCGTAACAGGGAATACCCGCTCATCCTCCCTTTCCAATGAGCCGAGTATCTCAACCCCCTTAGGCGTGAGCGGGATTGTCCGAGGATGACCGTTCTTGGTTTTCAGGATGCGGATCGTTGGAGCGGTCAGGTCTACATCCTTCCATCCCTGGGGCTCTCTTCCCGTGTGGATCAGGCCAGATCGAGGGCGCACTTCGTCCAATCAAAGATTCAGCACCCGGTACAGACGCTTCTGCTTAGCCTATCCATCCAGCGCTGGCGCGCCTTTGCCAGCTCATCAGCCTTCTTCCGCTCTGCCGCTTGTGCCTCGCTCTGTTGCCCTGTCGGCACCTGAGAAGACGAAGCTGTTGGACTGGTCGGTTGAGGCTTCCGGTCCTGTGCTGCGGCCGGGTGGAAGATCAGAAGCAAGCCAATGGCGGAGGAGAGTGCTAGGGTTCGCATCGGTCTGCCCTCCTGAGGTCACTCACCCTCGCCAGCTAGGGCAAGGGCTAGGCACCTCAATGGGCTGCGGGTTCTAGGGGTGTTCTGCCACACACGGGCGTTTGCTGTCGCCCGAGGGCGAATGCTTCTATCCCCGAGATCGCCGCCGGTGGCGCAGGGGAGCGACCGCAAAAGGGCATTCCGAAAGCTTGGGCTTAGTGGCCAAGGTCTGGGATCCGAGGGAGCCCAGGAGGAAGGTCGCCTGGCTGACCCCTAAGGAGAAGCAGGTGGTGGGCCGGTTGCTGGAGACCGTCGATCTGTGAGGTGCTTAGATTGGGAAGTAGTAGATCAGCGAATAGAATGCGCAATTAAAAGCGCTGACAAGAACCGTACGAAATGGATAGTGTGTCTCTCCCCCCGACCTCTTCGTCTAGAGGTCCATATAGTGAGGCCCTAGTAAAAGCGAGTGTGTTGAGGTTCAGACCTAAGGCCCAGAAGCCGCTATGGCACGAGAGTAAATTCTCGTCATCAAAAGCCTTTGTGCAACGGTAGACACGGTCTCTTCCACCAATCCTTGCTGTGAGAACCTGACCCCTCAAAGACATTGTGAATTTTGATGGCTCAAAGCGCGCGCTGCGATATGTGCTTCCTTGCTCTTTGAACCCGTTCGAGTCCTGTTCAATACAGGCAAGAACTTCGGACTGTGCGTGTACATGGCCTGACAGGATTACGAGTAGTGCGGCTAAACTAATTCGCTTTCGCATGGCAATTACAAGACCTGGTAAATCAAGCGTTCATTATTCTTTGAATGGTAGGGCCTCAGCAGCCGATCCTGTTCTTGATCGCCTCTACCTGCGAGCGCGAGCTACAGACGTTCTCACAAGGAATACCATCGCTGTCCCCATCGGCACGGCGATAGCCCCCGCACCACATCTGAACGGCCTCCTCGCACGTGCTGACTGTCTGACAGCTTCTCCGCTGAGCCATCAGGATCTCTTTGACTCGCTCTACGCTCATGGAGGGCGTCCCTTGGTTGAGGTTTCCAATGGCTCCTACGCTTCCGACAGAGCCCAGAACCATCAGTCCCGCTAGAGCGAGTGTGCTAAATCTGCGTGTCATCCTTTGCCCCCCTCAGCCGATTATCGATCTATGAGAATGGGTTCTTTACCTGCTGCGGTGGCTCTACGGGGCCACTTTCATCAGGTAGTGCTTTGTCTTGCTCTAAGGCCTTCACAATGGCATCGATAGCCGCCTTCAGTGCCTTCGCTTGCTTCAGCCCACTCTTGTCCCGCGTCACATCCAACGAGCCATAAAGAGCTACTTTATCGGTGCCGTTCTCAACAGTGAACTCGCCTATGCTGAGAGAGGCGCTATCGTCTGAGAACGGCTGGAACTTCTTCGTCATGGGCGTCGTCCGAACTGATCAATGGCATCCAGAATACCTCCAACAAAGCCGTTCCCTGCGGGGCTTGGGCTCTGCTCTTGAGCTTCTGCTGGAGGCGCGGGTCTGCGGGTGTTCCTGCCAGGTCCTCGAGACCGCCTGATCTGAGGAGATGGGAGGTTGAGGACAGCTTGTTTTACGTTCGCTGGCAGGTTTGGGAATGGATTGATGCCTGATAACTGCTGCAACTCAGTGAGTGAGATGATCCTGTACTCATCCCCCTCTTGGTTAGGCGTTAGATAAGCCGCTCCTGCATTCAGTCTTGGATCGTAGACGGCTTTCGCGATATGAGTTGGCACCAGGACCCGCCCCTTGAGTGCCTGAAGGTTCTCCCCTTGGAAGATCGGGCCGGTCACCACGTAGATTTCATTCCGCTCTGAGTAGTCTCGTACCGTCCGCTCAATGCTCTCCCATAGATTGCGATTGTTGTCGGAGTTCTGCGGCACCATGTTGGCCAAGGAGAAGGACTCATCCATTCCTTGGGGGGTGGTCATGTCTCCCGCTGGTGCCATGTGGCCGCGGTCAAAGCCGCTGCGGACATAATCGGACAACTCGGCTCTCTCATTGGGAGGGAGATTGGGATCGGCGTGGAAGTTATTGACCCGGTTCAGCGCACGGGCGCCGCTTGCTCGCCTAGGGGTGAGATGCTCGGCCACCCAAAGCGGAGTGCGGGTCAGCCCTGAGTGAAGGAGGGCAAACTCCGTGTAACAGAGCTGGCGGTTTTTTGGTGTGAGCTTGGGGTTTGAGAGCGTCGGGGTAGTGCCGCCAAAGAAATGCTGAGGGCAGGCTGCCGCTGCGGCATGGGGGGTGACGAGGAACGCCGTTAAGAGAATGACAGAGGAGCGGTTGAGCAGTCTCACAGCATTCCCATCCCACGAACGAGTCTGGAGATAAGTATCGCAGGTCCATTCCATACCAGCAAAGCGCACCTCGCCGTCCAAGAAGGGCTTTGACCTGAAGAGGGGCTTTCCTCAATGGTGCGCAGCCGGCGAAGACCGTATTGCTGTAAGATAGCATCACTCAGGACGCGCTTGGGGGCCTTGCGTGAACGGGGCCGAAGAGGATTCTCTCTAGTCAATCAGAGTGCCTCCTGCGATTTGAGCCTCAGGACAGTACTTGGAGCAGTCTCTTTGGCAGACACTAGGAGGTGCAGCAAAAAACACCCGCAGGAACTCCCACAGGTGTTAGACTTCACAACTAATAGGCCGCTCAGCAGTTTCCGCTGCGACCGCCTTGCTTGCACCCAGCAGCGCGTCCACCACAGCGGGAGCCGTCCTTCGCCGTGTCGTACGAGTTCGTGCAAGCCTTTGCCGAGGAAAGTGAAACGACCGGCGAGAAGATGAATGCGGTGCCAAAAGCAACCGCGAGAAGGAGCTTCATGATGTCAGAACCTCTGGATCTGCTGGGACGCCTCATGATGGCGGTTCGACCCAGCAGTTACCGCCAGGAGCATCCTTCAACGAATCTGCGCCACATTCAAGCCACAATTTGGAATGGAAGAGCGTGATCCTCGGGCGAGACTGATTACCTCTCGTCCTTCTGGCGGGGTGATGCGCGTTTGATTGGATAGAACAGCGGTCCCCAAAAGATTGACGAATAGCCGCCACCTTTCCAGTGAAACTCAAGGTCGCCCCTTGGTCTCCTATGGGAACCCTCAGGGTCGAACCGGATGACCACATGACCAAGAATCTGGCGAAGGAGCACGTTGGCTCTTGGCTTATCAGGGCCACCTTCGGCAGTTAGAGCCGCTTCTAGGTCATTCAGGCGTTTCATCACGACAGGTTTAGAGGTGTCCCTGAGGGCCGTCTCGATCTCGCTCTTACGGCTCACGAGATCGGGGAGGGATGCTTCTAGATCCGATAGCTTGGTAATCAGGCTGGGGAGGGGCTTACGTGAGATAGCCTCCACAAGCCCTTCTATCTGTTCCTTAGTCACATCGATAGCGGTATCGACCCTATCCAACTCCTCTGTGAGGTCTTCATCGTGGGTAGGGGCCTTATGGAGGAACTCCTGAAGGTTCTTAATAAGGGCGTTCTCAAGGGTGTCCTGCCTTACTCCACGATATTCGCAGGAGTGACCGATCTTCGCGCTGTGGCAGGAGAAGGAGTAGTAGAAGCCCTTCTCACGGGTGCCCCTCCTAGTTCTCACCATAGGGCCGCCGCACTGCTCACACTTGACGAGTCCTGAAAAGATCGAGGCGACCTCCCGAGGTGGTGCAGTCCGTTCGGGTCTATCGAGAGCCCTGACGGCTTCGTAGGTCTCACGGCTGACAACAGGAGGGAAGTATCCCTCAATAGGCTCCATCGGCTCTCTCCGCCCTTGGATCATCCTATGCGGGGTGAATGTACCGATGACCGTGCTGCTGTTCAGGATTCTGTTGACATAACTTCTATCCCACCGTTGGCGCTTACCAGATCCAAACGGCGCAATGCCTTCCTTGTTGAGAACGGAGGTGATGGCATGCTGCCCAAGACCTGAGAGAGTCAGATCATAGATACGACGGACAATCTCAGCACGATCAGGAATTACCTCAAAGGCTTTCCCGTTGCGCTTCAACCATGCGGGAATCAGGGAGGTGATAGCTTCACCCTTGGCTGCCTTCTCGCGCTTCTTCAGCCAGTCGGCCTTGATGCGCTGTGATTTGGTCTCGCTCTCCTCACGAGCCCTGATCATCTCTAGAAGGGAGATTAGGAGGTCAGTGGGGTTAGCGTTGACAGTCTCCCGAGAATACTCCCGAGGGTTCCCTTTGAGGGTGACTAGTGTAATCCCTGCATTGACGATCTGAAGAAAGGTAGCCTGAGCATCAAGAATTGCTTCACGGGACACACGGTCGAGACTTTCCACCAAGAGGAAGCTGCCAGCTGGGATGATTTCCTCTTCGACAGCATCAAGGAAGGCTCTAAGGGCTCCCTTCTTACGGTTCTTGCCTGTAAAGGCAGAGACCCCGAGATCCTGGAACGTCAGGCTCTTATCGAGATCCAGGTCCTTAGCCTTAGCGTAGTCTTCTGCCAGTGCAATCTGGCGCCTGTAACTGTCGCCCTTGGCTTGGTCTGCTGTCGAGAACCGGAGATAGCTATAGGCTTTGGTCTTCGTTGATCTGCCGTGCATGATGAACCCCTCAGAAGGCTTATAACCTCGAGGTCAATAGTTCACAACTGGAAGCCGCTCTCGCTCTCGCCGAAGGACATGGACTTCGTGGAAGCGAAAGCCGCCGCCGCGCGCGAGATCGCGCTCGCCTTCGGGGTGCCGCCGCTGCTGCTCGGCCTGCCCGGCGACAGCACGCACGCCAACTACGCGGAGGCCAACCGCGCCTTCTACCGCCAGACGGTGATCCCCCTGGTGAAGCGCACGGCCGAGGCGCTCGCCCACTGGCTCGCGCCGGCCTATCGCGAGACGCTTGCCCTCGAGCCCGATCTCGACGCCATCGAGGCGCTGGCCGACGAGCGCGAAAGCCTCTGGCGGCGCGTGTCCGCGGCGGCGTTTCTCAGCGACGACGAAAAGCGCGCGGCGGTGGGCTATCGGCGTGCGGGGGATGGGAAGGGGAGGGGGAGGTAAATCGACGACGCAGAGCCTGTTCTCTCGTCATCACCGGCCTTGTGCCGGTGATCCCGACGATGTGGAACGCAGTGCTTTGTCTGCATCGGGAGGGCCGGCACAAGGCCGGCCATGACAAGGCTGGCGTCATCCCGGGTCTGCGCAGCAGAACCCGGGATCTCAGGACGAGTGCGGCGCCTCTTCACCTCTCCCGGTGGGAGAGGTCGGACCGCAGGTCCGGGTAAGGGGTTAGTGTCCGCTCCGGATAAGCCTGTAACCCCTCACCCCAACCCTCTCCCTGAGGGAGTATGAGCCACATTCTGCACCCGATCCCGGACCGGCTTGCGCCGTCCGGGATGACGATGCTCATCAACCGCTTTCGGAAAGAGAGTGCCTCCTCAGTGTCCTCAACGGAGCATTTCACGAGAACAAATCATGAACTCATTTGACCAGATCACCGAGGCCGTCATCCGGCGCGGGGATCTTGCCCATCTGGCCCTGTTCGTCTGGGCCAGCGGGGCGTCCGCCTTGCTTGCCATGACCCTGCGCGACCTGTTCTCGGCCAACCGCCGGTTCGATGCGTTCGTGCGCGAGCTGTCCCTGTTCAACCGCCGTCATTCGGGAGATCCCTCATGACCCGCCTCTCATCCCGCGCGCCGCGCAAGCCCAAGGCCGCACGGGAGAGCCAGTCCCGTGCCACTCTCGTCTTCCGCGACTTCGTGCGCCAGCTCGAAAAGCTCGATGCGAAGCCGCCGAAGTCCGCCCGTGGGGCAGCGCGATGACGGCGCTGGTACCGACAACCCGCGAGCGCAAGTTCCTGCCCGAGCCTCCGAGCGGGGTCGACGCCGATGGCGTGTTCGAGGGCTATGCCAGTCTGTTCGGCGAGGCCGATCTCGGCAAGGACGTGGTCATGCCCGGCGCCTTCCGCGACAGCCTCAAGAAGCGCGGCGCAGCCCATATCCGCCTGCTGTGGCAGCACGATCCGGCGCAGCCCATCGGGCGCTGGCTCTCCATCGCGGAGGATCTGCGGGGCCTGCGCGTGCGCGGCAGGCTCAACCTCGCGGTCAGCCAGGCGCGGGACATCCATGCGCTCATGCGCGACGGTGCCGTCGACGGGCTTTCCATCGGCTTTCGGGTCGAGCGGGCGCGGGCCGAGAGGCCGACAGGGCTGCGGCGCCTGGAGCGGCTCGACCTGTGGGAGATCTCGGTCGTGACCTTTCCGATGCTGCCCGGTGCGCGGGTCGAAACCGTGAAGCAGGCGGCACCGAAACTCGCGGCCCACATCCGCTGCACCGCCGTCAGACTGTTTTCCTGAACCTTGTCCGTGGGAGCGCGTTACCTGAGAGCCCGCAAGAGCGCGGAGGCTGCGGGCCCTTTCCTCACGCGAGAGGTGACTATTCTTCGCTTGTCTCGGGAGGTTCTCATGAAGAAGCTTGCTTTCGTTGCGCTCCTCGGCCTTGCGGCGGCTGCCTGCACGACCACGGAAGAGCGCGTGGGCGGCGCGGCCGTCGGTGCGGGCGTCGGTGCGGTGGCCGGTCCTGTCGGCGCCATTGCCGGTGGGGCAATCGGTGCTGCGGCCGGTCCGACCGTCTCCGATACGGTGCAGGCCAACACGCGCCCGGCCCGCCGCACGACCCGCCGCCGCTGAGGCTTGGACCCGAAAGTCGACATCGCTTTCGGGTTCGCTCGACACGCCTCCTCTTGAGAGCATGGCTCTTGAAGCGGGGCGTCAACATTGAGCCCTCATCCTGAGGAGGCCGGCAGGCCATCTCGAAGGATCAGGGCGGTTCTCGTGTTCTCTGGATCCTCCTTCGAGACGCAGACTTCGTCTGCTCCTCAGGATGAGACAGAGCATCCCTATTCCCTTCATCGGGAAACAACAGGCCCGCCCACCGGCGGGCCTTTTTCTTTGATCTCTTTCAAACCTATGGATTGTGATGATTCCCGCTGTTGAAACCAAAGCCGTCTCCGACGATGTCGCCTCGGCGTTCGAGGATTTCGCCCGCGCCTTCGAGGCGTTCAAGGACGCCAACGACACGCGCCTGTCCGAGATCGAAACCAGGCTCACGGGCGACGTGGTGACGGACGAGAAGCTCGCCCGCATCGACACCGCCCTCGACGATGCCAAGCGCCGCCTCGACCGTCTTGCCCTCGACCGCTCCCGCCCACCTCTGGGCGGCGGCACGGACGCCCCGCGCGATCCGGCTAAAGGAGAGCACAAGGCCGCGTTCCACTCCTATGTTCGCACCGGCGAGGCCGGTGGCCTCAAGCGGCTGGAGGAGAAGGCGCTCTCGGCCGGCTCCGGGCCTGATGGCGGCTATCTCGTGGCCGATACTGTCGAGCGCGAGGTGCTGCGCCGCCTCTCCAACGTGTCGCCGATCCGCGCCATCTCGTCGGTGCGGGTGATCTCCGGCGGCCAATACAAGCGCGCCTTCTCCACCACGGGTCCTGCCACCGGCTGGGTGGGCGAAACGGCCGCGCGTCCGCAGACGTCAAGCCCCACGCTGTCGGAGATGAACTTCCCGGCCATGGAGCTCTACGCCATGCCGGCGGCCACGCAGACCCTGCTCGACGATGCCGTGGTCGATATCGAAAGCTGGATCGCCGAGGAAGTCGAATCCGCCTTCGCCGAGCAGGAAAGCGCCGCCTTCGTCAACGGCGACGGCGTGAACAAGCCGAAGGGCTTTCTCGCTGCCGACACGGTCGAAGACGAGATCTGGGAATGGGGCCGCCTCGGCACCGTGAACACGGGGGGCGCGAGCTTCCCGGCGTCAAACCCGTCCGACGTGCTGGTGGAGCTGATCTACGCGCTCAAAAGCGGCTACCGCCAGAACGCCGCCTTCGTGATGAACCGCAAGACGCAGAGCACGATCCGCCGCTTCAAGGACGACAACGGCCAGTATCTCTGGGCACCGCCCGCGAGCATCGGCCAGGCGGCGACCCTCATGGGCTTCCCCGTGGTCGAGGCCGAGGACATGCCGGACATCGCGCTGAACCGGTGCGCCATCGCGTTCGGCGATTTCAAGCGCGGTTATCTCATCGTCGACCGTACCGGCATGCGCGTGCTGCGCGATCGGTATTCCGCCAAGCCCTATGTGCTGTTCTACACCACCAAGCGCGTGGGCGGCGGCGTGCAGGATTACGCGGCGATCAAGCTGCTGATGTTCGCGGCTTAAACCCGCGGGGTCACACCTGCTCACGTCATGGCCGGCCTCGTGCCGGCCATCTCGATCAGTGGAGTGCGGCGCTTCAGGAAAACGGGATCACCGGCACAAGGCCGGTGATGACGTGGGGTGTGTACGGGCAGGCGCTTGGCCGTAGATGAATCAATTCCCAGTCCACACGCTGTTGAGGCTCTGCATGTTGCCCACGATCCAGCGCAGGTGCTCCACCACCGGCGTCACGGCCGTGAGGCCGCCGCAGGCGGTCGGCCGGGGCGAGCGCAGTGCGCCGCTCGACCAGCTCGTGATGCCGTAGAGCTGATAGCCGCTCGACGTTGCGGCCAGGATCGGCCCGCCGGAATCCCCCCGGCAGGCGCCGGCGCCCGTGGTCTCGGCGAGCCGGTTGCGGTCGGCGACGATCAGGATCCGGTTCGCGACCTCGATGGGCCCAAGCGAGACGAGATTGGTCTGGCGCAACGTCCGGGCCGTGCCGCGGGCGCGTTCCGACAGCACGCCGTAGCCTGCGATGGTCACGCCATCGCCTACATCGATGCGGCCCGCCTGGGTGGGATCGAGGGGCAGGAAGTCGGGACCGAGGGGCCGGTCGAGTTTGACAACCGCCAGATCGATGCCGGGCTGCGTGCGCGGCGTGGTGCCGGGCACGAAGGTCGGGTGGATGGCGAGCGCGGCGACGTTGAAGCGCTGCGGCCTGAAGGAACGGTTGAGCGCGGTCACACGGTAGGCGGCGCGGTCGATCACGCAATGGGCGGCCGTCAGCACGAGGTCGCGCCCGACGATCACGCCGGAGCAGAGCTCGCCCAGCGAGTTCTCGATGGACACCACCGAGCGGCGCAGCCCGTTCGGATCGCGTGACGTTGCACCCTGCAGAATGGCCCAGGCCGGGCTCGCGACGAGGGTGAAAGCAGCAAGGGCGAGAATCGGCAATGCGCGCATGGAATGATGATGCCGTGAAGGAGGGAATTTGTAAGGCAAGACCTCGGCCAAGAGGATAGTTCCGTTACATTATGAATTTCTAAAACCCGTTGCCGCTCCACAACGCCGAGCGGTTCCAGCCCTTGAGAATCCTGTCGATCCATTCGCGCTGCGGGCCGACAAGGATGCCCTGCGTCACGCCTCCGCAGCTTCGGTTCTTGGCCGGCGCTGACCAACTTGTGATCGCCGCGACCGTCGCTCCGGACGCCATCGGCCCGCCGGAATCGCCCTGGCATGCGCTCGCCGTACCGGAACCCTCGGCCCAGAGCAGGATCCGGCTCGGTCCATAGGGTTCGACGGCCGTAAGGGACGCGGTGCGGAAGGTACCGGTGGTCTTCGCGTCGCCCTCACGGGCGAGGCCGTAGCCGCCAACGGTCACGAAGGTGTTCTCCTGAACCTTCGCGGCGCTGAGCGTCGCCCGCTCGAACCGGGCAGGCAGCGCATCGGGGATGCGAACGAGCGCGAGGTCGATGGAGCGCTGGCGCGTCTCGATGGCCTTGGCGTTGTAGCCGGGATGCACCGCCTTCGCGGCGGGCACGATCAGCACGGGCTCGCCCGCATCGTCGCGGAAATGCACCCGGTGCTCGGCGGCGCCGGTGACGCAATGGGCGGCGGTGAGCACCACGTCGGGCGCCAGCACCACGGCGCTGCAGACCCCGCCGTTCGAACTCAACACCATCACGCTCCGGCGCGACAGCGGACCCTCGTCCGGCTGGCCGCCGACGATGGCATGCGCGCCCGTCGCGGAGAGCGACAGCGCGAGACAGAGCGTGATCGGACGTATCATGACAGCACAAGGATCCTTTGTTCCGATGATTCCCATATTCGTCAGCGGCCCTGCCGTCGAGCCCATAAGCCTCGCCGAGATGAAGGCCTACCTGCGGGTCGACGAGGACGACGGCGCGCAGGATGACCTGATTTCAGGCCTCATCAAGGCGGCCAGGCTCACGATCGAGGCGGCGTCCCGGCGGATCCTCATCGAGCAGCGCTGGCGCGTGGTGCTCGACCGCTGGCCCCGCGACGGTACGGTCCTGCTGCCCCTTGCCCCGCTGATCGCCGTGGATGCGATCAGGATCACCGACGCCTCAGGTGCTGTGACCGAGCTGCCTGAGGACGGCTTCGAGGCGGATGGGTTGAGCGATCCGCCGCGCATCGTCATCCAGGAAGCGCCGGAGCCGGGTAGATTACGCAACGGCATATCCATCGAGCTGCGCGCCGGCTACGGCTCGACCGCGGAGGCGGTGCCCGCGACCCTGAGGCTCGCCATCCGCATCCTCGTGGCGCACTGGTTCGAGAACCGCGGCGACGTCGCGGGCGAGCAGATCCTGCCGCCCGAGGCCCTTGCACTTGTGGCGCCGTTTCAGAGGGTGCGGTTGTGAGGGCTCACCGCTGTCATCCTGGCCTCCGCGGCTCAGGGGTGACAGCGATTCCCTTCATGGCCGGCCTTGTGCCGGCCATGAAGGGAAAGGCGCAGCGCCTCATGCAATCGGGATCACCGGCACAGGGCCGGTGATGACGAAGAGGGTGTCATCCCAGCACCTCTCCCCCTCAGCCGCTCTCCGCCTCGTCTCCCTCCGACCTCCTCAGGATGAGGTCGAGAGTTCTTCAATCGGGCATTGTCCCACTCAAAGACACTTCCATGAAAACCAGATCCCCATCCATCGGCGCGCGCTCGCGCCGGTTCGTGCTCGAACTGCCGCTGGAGCGGCCCGACGGCTTCGGCGGCGTCATCCGCTCCTATGCGCCGGGGCCGCAGCTCTGGGGCGCGATCGAGATGCTCTCAGGAGGCGAGCGCGTGCGCGCCGACCGGCCGGAGCAGAGCTTCACCCACAGGATCACCCTGCGCTACCGCGAGGGCGTGACCGGTGCCATGCGGCTCACCTCGGGCCTGCGCCGTTTCGCCATTCGCGCAGCCTCCGATCCCGATGGATCGAAGCGCGATCTCGTCTGCCTCGTCGAGGAGGTGAGGGCATGACGAGCCCGGTTCTCTCCCTGCGCCGCGCGATCCTCGACGCGGCTTCAGTGGATGCGGAGCTGCGCACGCTCATGGGCGGCGCGCTTCGCCTCTACGACGAGCCCCCGCGCGGCGCCGAGCCGGTCTATGCGATCTTCGGCGACGTGAAGGCCGAGGACTGGTCCACCGATCTCGACCGCGGTCACGCGCAGAGCGTCGACCTGGTGGTCTGGTCGGAAAAGGGCGGGGCGCGCACCGCGCTCATGGTCGCCGACCGCTTCTTTGCGATCCTCGACGATGCGCCGCTGACACTTGACGGCCATCGCCTCGTGAATCTTCGCGTCACGGAGCTCACCTCCGGGCGCGACAAGGATTCCGGTCTCGCCCGCGTCAGCTTAAGCCTACGCGCGGTGACGGAGGTGATGTGAGGCCGCGCCTTCACTGTCATTCCGGGGCCGCGCAGCGGAGCCCGACCCGAAGGGCCGCGCCCAAGCGTGGAAATCCATAACCGCCAACGCTTCAAGAGAGAATGCGACGCTTATCGTCCTTTCTTGAACGTTGTGTTTATGGATTCCGGGCTCTCGCCACGCTCGCCCCGGAATGACAATGGAAACCTTTCCGTTTTCTCAACACAAGGACATCCCATGCCTGCTCAGAAGGGCAAGGATCTGCTCATCAAGATCAGCGACGGCGGCAACGCCTTCGTGACCGTGGCGGGCCTGCGCACGCGCCAGATCGCCTTCAATGCCGAGACCGTCGATGTGACCCATGCGGAATCCGCCGGGCGCTGGCGTGAACTGCTCGCTGGCGTCGGCGTGCGCCGCGCCGGCATCTCCGGTTCCGGCGTGTTCAAGGACGATGCCTCCGACGGGCGCATGCGCCAGGTCTTCTTCGACGGCGACATCCTCGCCTACCAGATCGTCATCCCGGATTTCGGCCGCATCGAGGGCCCGTTCCAGATCACGAGCCTGGAATATCGCGGCGATCATGCGGGCGAGGTGACGTTCGAGATGGCCTTCGAATCCGCCGGCGCGCTCACGTTCGTGGCCATATAGGAGGCATCATGGCGAACAGACGACGGGGCGAGGTGGCGCTGCAGCTCGGCGACACGCGCTATACCCTCTGCCTTACGCTCGGCGCGCTCGCGGAGCTGGAGGATGCCTTCGGCGTGCAGGATCTCATGGCGCTCACGGAGCGCTTCGGCACCGGGCGCCTGTCGAGCCGCGACCTGCTCGCGCTGCTCGCCGTTGCGCTGCGCGGCGGCGGCCAACCATTAAGCGACGCGGAGGTGGCGAGCCTGCCCCTGCATGACGGCATCGAGCCCGTGGCGGCGGCGCTGGCCGATCTGCTCCTCATGACCTTCGGCGGAGGCGAGGCAGCGCCAAACCCTCCATCATCCCAGGAGACGAGCGCGAGCCGCACGCCTTCCCCTGGGACGATGCGCTGACACTGGGTTTGGGCCTGCTGCGGTGGAGTCCGCAAGACTTCTGGCGCGCAACTCCGCGCGAGTTGCTGACGGCTTGGGATGGATTGCAGGGCGGACGAACGAATGAGCCCGCGTCAAGCGACGATCTCAGGAGATTGATGGAGGTATTTCCGGATGAACGAGAAATCCCTTAATCGGCGGCTACCTGAATCTTGCCTTTGTATTTGACCCCTTTCAAATCCAGGCACTGAATGTAGAGCTCTTCTTCAATATAGCCAGCGATGTTGACATGTGCAGATGCTGAAGCTTTGGCGGCCTCATAGCGGCATTCGTTTCGAACGCGTTCCCAACGCTCTGGAGGCATATCGCCCGTGTCGAATTGCAGCCGGGTTTCATACCTTTGAAAGCAGCCCCGAGCATCAGCAACAGGATGCTGCACGTCAAACAGCGCCAAGAACAAGATTTCATTGCTTCGATCCTCAAGAGTCAGAAAATGATTAGGAGATATGCTTGAGCGATAACCGCCCCAAGAACCCCATTTCATTGACTGATCCCATCGACGATGATCGCAAACGCCAGCTCAACACGCTCATAGCTTAATTCCAGTAATAAGGCTGGACTGCAACGACCCTACGGTCTGAGGTTTTCATGGTGTCGGTGCTCCCGATGAAGGTAGCCCCTTTTGATTCTGCGCAGAGAACATACAGTTTACGGTACTGCTCAGTCGCAATGATGCCGATTTTGATTGGTGCGACTGCTTTCGCAGCTTCGTACTCGCAAGCCTTGTCGACTTGTTCCCACTCAGTCCTCTTCAGCGACCCGGTTTTAAAGAGAAGCTGAGGTCTTTCTCGCTTTTCAACGCATCCCACAAGCGCTGTCACAGCCAAAGCAATCATTGAAGATCGTAAAATGTCAATAACGCCGAGCGGCCAACTTAACGTGAGTCCTAACGATGAGACGGAGAAAGATCGTGCCCGCCAGCTCAACACCCTCATCGGTCTCTCCGAACGGTTCGGTGAATCTCTGTCAAATGCTTTCGCGAAGAACATCTCGGAGGGCAAGAAATTTGATAACGTTCTAAAAGATATGCGCAAGTCATTCACAGAATTTGCGCTGAAGTCGGCGATGGCTCCACTACAAATGGCGCTCAGTCGTGGCCTTCAATCATTGATGGGAGGGCTGTTCGGCAATGCGCTGCCGATGGGGCCCGATCTGTCCGGCGCAGGGCAAAGCCTGAGCGGCGGGCTGTCGTCTCTCCTTGGCTCCCTGTTCGGCGCCGGCGGTCCGGCCCTGGCCAAGGGGGGTGTGCTCTCCCGCGGGATGCTGATGCCGTTCGCCAAAGGCGGGGTCGTCGGAGCGCCGACCTACTTTCCGCTCGGGCGCGGCCTCGGCCTCATGGGCGAGCAGGGGGCGGAGGCCGTGATGCCGCTGGCGCGTGGGCCGGACGGACGGCTCGGCGTGCGGGGCGGCGGAGGAGGGCGGCCGGTCTCGGTGACCGTCAACGTCACGACCCCGGATGCGGACAGCTTCCGCCGCTCCGAGGCGCAGGTCTCCGCCGCTCTGGCCCGGGCGGTCGCGCGGGGCCAGCGGGGAATGTAAAGTCTTAGACTCATAATATGACCTCATCCTGAGGAGCCGCTGAAAGCGGCGTCTCGAAGGAGGTTCCAGTGCGCGCTGGAGACGCCCTCGTGCCCGGACAATGTCCGGGACCTCGAGACGGTCGCTGCGCGACCTCCTCAGGATGAGGGCTAGGGTTCTTTCCCGAGATATCGATCAGGCGTCCGTGCCCTCGAGCATCGCCATGATCTCGTCCTTGATCTGCAGGCGGCGGCGCTTCAGCTCGTCCTCGACCTCCTCGGGCTTGGGCTCCACCCGGGTCTCGATCCGGTGAATAGTGCGGTTCAGCTCGTCGTACTCGTCATAGAGCCGCGCGAAGCGGCCGTTGCTCGTCTTCAGGTGGTGGATCCGGTCGACCTTGTCCGGGAAATCCTGCGCGAGGTCGTTGGGAGCCTTGCTCATCGCGGGCCGCCTCCGTGTTGAATGGCTTGCGCCTCGTCAACGCCACCCCGGTTCTTTCGTTTCAACCTTCAGGATGTCGCTATGGCCTCAGACTTCCACGAGGTCCGCTTTCCCCTCGACGTCAGCCTCGGCAGCCGGGGCGGACCCGTGCGGCGGACCGATATCGTCACGCTCGCATCCGGCCGCGAGCACCGCAACAGCCGCTGGGCCTCCTCACGCCGCCGCTACGATGCGGGGCTCGGCGTCAGGACCGTCGATGCCCTGCATGCGGTGATCGCCTTCTTCGAGGAGCGGCGCGGAAGGCTCTTCGGCTTCCGCTTCCGCGACCGCACCGACTGGCGCTCCGGCCCGCCCTCCAAGGAGCCGACGCCGCTGGACCAGCGCATCGGCACGGGCACAGGCGCGGAGCGCAGCTTCCCGCTGGTGAAAGCCTACGGCTCCGCCTTCGCGCCGTACAGCCGCACAATCGCCAAGCCCGTCGGCGGCACGGTGCGGGTTGCGCTCAACGGAGTGGAGCAGGCGGTGGGCTCGCAGTTCAACTGCGATCCGGCGACAGGGATCGTGACCTTTGCGGCAGCGCCGCCGGCGGGTGCCGTCATCACGGCGGGCTTCGCCTTCGACGTGCCGGTCCGATTCGACACGGACGAGCTCGACATCGACCTCTCCACCTTCGACGCCGGCGGCATCCCGCAGATTCCGCTGATCGAGATCGTTCCCTAAGGCGTCGCGACGCTGTCATCCCCGGGCTTGCTCCGAGGATCCACGTCTTCGTCTCCAACCGGTCAGCCCTCATCCTGAGGAGGTCGCTTGAGCGACCGTCTCGAAGGACGAGGCGTCTCCAGTGCTCTCTGGAACCTCCTTCGAGACGCAGCTGCGCTGCTCCTCAGGATGAGGTTTATGTTTCCTGAAAACGGATGGCTGGGACGAGCCCGGCCATGACGGGTGTGTGAAACCGCGGCATCACCTTAGCGACCATCAAGGCAATCCCCATGCGCGCCATCCCTGAAAACCTCTCCGCCCATCTGGCCGAGGGAGCGACGACGCTGTGTCACTGCTGGCGGCTCATCCGCCGCGACGGCGTGGCTTTCGGCTTCACCGACCACGACCGCGACCTCGAGTTTGGCGGCACGACCTATGCGGCCCGCTCAGGGTTGGAGGCGGCTGAGGCGACGGCCGAACTCGGCTTTGCGGTGGGCGGCGGCGAGGTCGCGGGCGCGCTCGTCTCCGCGGGGCTGACCGAGGACGACATCTCGTCCGGCCTTTACGACGATGCGAGCGTGGAAACCTGGCTCGTCAACTGGAGCAACGTGGTCGAACGCCTGCTCCTCGACATCGGCTCCATCGGCGAGATCCGCCGCGCCGACGGCAGCTTCGTCGCCGAGGTGAGGGGGCTGATGCACCGCTTCGACGAGGAGCGCGGACGGCTGTTCCGCGCCACCTGCTCGGCCGATCTCGGCGATGCGCAATGCGGCGTCAACCTGTCGGCATCCGCCTATTCCGATACGGGCACGGTGGCGCGCACGGACGGTGCGTTGAGCATCGCCGCCTCCGGCATCGGCTTTGCGGACGGGTGGTGCAATGCAGGCCGGCTCACCTGGGTCAGCGGCGACAACACGGGCATCTCCGCCGAGATCAAGGTGCATCGCGCGCTTCAAGGCACGGACGAGTTCGAGCTGTGGCAGCGCGCGCCTCGAGCCATCAAGACCGGCGACACGTTCCGCGTGACGGCGGGCTGCGACAAGACCCATGGGACCTGCAGACGGAAGTTCGACAATGTCGCGAACTTCCGCGGCTTCCCGCACATGCCCGGCAACGACTTCATCATCCGCATGCCGCAGCAGGGCGAGCCGGGACTCGATGGCGGGAGCTTCTTTCGGTGAAGTTCTTTACCCACCCCTTGAGGGGGAGGGTCGCGAGCATCGCGAGCGGGGCGGGGTGGAAACACCGCTCTTTGCCGACTGCCCACGGACCGAACGCACAGCCAATCAATCTGACGGCGCCATTCACCCCACCCCGGCTCTTCGAGCCGACCCTCCCCCTCAAGGGGAGGGTGCTGCCGCACGGGTTATGACCATGCCCACACCTCACCTCATCATCACCGAGGCCAGATCCTGGATCGGCACGCCTTACCGTCACCAGGGCTCACTGAAAGGCGTCGGCTGCGACTGCCTCGGGCTGCTGCGCGGGGTGTGGCGCGGGGTCATGGGGGCGGAGCCCGAGCTGCCGCCACCCTACTCGCCCGATTGGGCGGAGGCCGGAGCCGATACGCTCGTCGCCGCCGCGCGAAAGTATCTCATCGAGATCGGGTGCCCCCAATTTGCGGCGGGTGACGTGCTGCTCTTCCGCTGGCGCGAGAAAATGCCGGCGAAGCACTGCGCCATCGCCACCTCGCCCGATGCCATGATCCACGCCCATGACGGCGCGGCGGTCGCCGAGGTCATGTTTCGCCCCTGGTGGCGCCGCCATCTCTCCCACGCCTTTCGCTTTCCGGATGCACCCTGATGGCCACCATCGTTCTCCAAACCGTCGGATCCGTCGTGGGCGGCATGGTCGGCGGGCCGATCGGGGCCATGGCGGGCCGTGCGTTCGGCGCGCTCGCGGGCGCCGCCATCGACAATGCGCTCTTTTCCGGCAGCGACACGAAGTATGTGGAAGGCCCGCGCCTCAAGGACATCGACGGGCTCTCCTCCACGGAGGGCGCGCCGATCCCGCGGGTCTATGGCCGCGCACGCCTCGGCGGCCAGCTCATCTGGGCGACGCGCCTGGAGGAGGTGGTGAACACCAAGACCGACCGGGGAGGCCAGGGCGGCAAGGGCATGGGCGGGCCGAAGACCGTCACCACCACCTATTCCTATTTCGCCAATCTGGCGGTGGGCCTGTGCGAGGGACGCATCGCCTTCATCCGCCGGGTCTGGGCCGACGGGCGCGAGCTCGATCTCAGCACGCTCACCATGCGGGTGCACAAGGGCAGCGAGACGCAAGATCCCGATCCGCTGATCGTCGCCAAGGAGGGCGCGGATCACGCGCCGGCCTATCGCGGGCTGGCCTATGTGGTGTTCGAGCGCCTGCCGCTCGCCGATTTCGGCAACCGCGTGCCGCAATTCTCCTTCGAGGTCGTGCGCCCCGTCGACGGGCTCAACCGCATGATCCGCGCCGTGTGCCTCATCCCCGGGGCGAGCGAGTTCGGCTACGACACGCTCCCCGTGATGCAGGTGCTCGATCTCGGCAAGACGCGGCCGGAGAACCGCCACCAGCTGCAGCGTTCGAGCGATGCTGCGGCCTCCCTCGATGCCCTGGAGGCCCTGTGCCCGAACCTCCGCCGCGTCTCCCTGGTGGTGAGCTGGTTCGGCGACGACCTGCGCGCCGGCTCCTGCCTCATCGAGCCGCGCGTGGATGTGAAGACCAAGACCACGGACGGGGCCACCTGGTCCGTGGCCGGGCTGACGCGCCAGGATGCGAAAGCGGTCTCGCTCGCGAGGGGCGCTCCGGCCTATGGCGGCACGCCCTCCGACGAGAGCGTGATCCGCCTGATCAGGAACCTGAAGGATCGCGGCCTTGAGGTGGTGCTCTATCCCTTCGTGATGATGGACGTGCCGGCCGGCAACGATCTGCCCGACCCCTATGGCGGCACGGGGCAGCCGGCCTATCCCTGGCGCGGGCGCATCACCTGCCATCCAGCGCCGGGTGAATCCGGTTCGCCGGATGGAACGAATGCCGCCGCCGCGCAGGTGAATCTCTGGTTCACGCGGGCGGCTGGTTTCAACCGCATGGTTCTGCATTATGCCGATCTTGCCGAGCAGGCCGGCGGCGTCCATGGTTTCATCTTAGGAAGCGAACTCGTCGGCCTTACCCGCGTGCGCTCCGCACCGGGCGTCTATCCCGCTGTGTCGCGGCTGAGGGAGCTTGCGCAGGATGTTCGCGCGATCCTGCGCGCCTCCACCGAGATCGTCTATGCGGCCGACTGGACGGAATACGGCGCCCATGTGCTGAACGGCGGAAGCGAGGTGCGCTTTCCCCTCAATGCGTTGTTCGCCAGCCCCGCCATCGACGCGGTCGGGATCGATTACTATCCGCCGATCTCCGACTGGCGCGACGGTCCGGCCCATGCGGATCTCGCCGCAGGGCGCAGCATCTACGACGTGGATTATCTGCGCGCCCGGCTCGGCAGCGGCGAGGCCTTCGACTGGTACTACGCCAATGCGTCGGAGCGCGCGGCGCAAACACGCCGCCCGATCGCCGACGGCGCCTACAACAAGCCATGGGTCTTCCGCCAGAAGGACCTCGTGTCCTGGTGGTCGAACCGGCATATGGAGCGCGCGGGCGGCGTCGAGGTCGGCGCTACCCCGTGGCAGCCGCAATCGAAGCCGATCTGGCTCACCGAAATCGGCGTGCCCGCCGTCGACAAAGGGCCGAACGGACCGAATGTCTTTCCCGATCCCAAATCGTCGGAATCCGCCTATCCGCATTTCTCCCGCGGGGTGCGGGACGATCTCGTGCAGGCACGCACCCTGGAGGCCATTCTCTCGCGCTTCGATCCGGCCCAGAGGGGATTTGCGCCCGAGTGCAATCCCGCATCGCCATCATACAACGGGCGCATGGTGGACCCGGACAACGTCTTCGTCTGGGCCTGGGACGCGCGCCCCTATCCGGCCTTTCCCGATTTCGACCTCGTGTGGTCCGACGGCGCCAACTGGGATACCGGGCACTGGATCACCGGGCGCCTCGAAGGCGCAACCCTCGACCGGCTGATCGCGCGCATCCTGCGCGACTTCGGCCTTGGCGATCCCGGCACGATCCCCGTCGACGGTTTCGTGGACGGCTATGTGATCGACAAGCCGATGTCCTTGCGCGGTGCGCTCGAGCCGCTGCTGCGCCTCTTCGGCGTCGATGCGGTGGCGCGGGGCGGGGCGATTGCCTGGCAGGGGCGCGGCGGACGCGCCGTGCTGCACCTGACGAAGGACGATCTGGTGCTGGGCGAGGAGCAGCCCTCGCTCCGGCTCACCCGGGCCCAGGAGACCGACCTGCCGCAGCAGGTGGAGGTGGGTTTTGCCGAGAGCGACACGGATTACCGCCGCGCCGCCGTGGCCTCCCGGCGCCTGTCCGGTTCGAGCCGCCGGGAGGCGAGGGCGGACAGTGCCGTCGTGACCCGCCGCGCCGAGGCGCAGCGCCTGGCCGATACGTGGCTGCAGGATCTGTGGGCAGGCCGCGAGGGGGCCGAGTTCGAACTCTCGCCGCGCCGCATGGAGCTGGAGCCGGGCGACGTGATCGCGGTGCCTACTGCCGCGGGACCGAAGCTCCATCGCATCGCGCGGATCGCCGACGGCCCGACGCGAAAGGTCACGACGCGCGCCGTGGAGCCGGCGGTGTTCGAGCGGCCGGGCTCAGCGATCCCGCGGCCCCTGAAGCGCCCGCCGCCGGTTCCCGGCAAGCCGCAGGTGATCGTGCTCGACCTGCCGGCGGCGCTCGGCGATCCCACGCCGCTGCAAGCGATCGCGGTTGCGGCGGACCCATGGCCCGGCGCCATGACGGTCTGGCGGTCGGGCAACGGCGCAAGCTTCACGCCGCTCGGCATTCTCGACCTGCCTGCCCTGATCGGACGCACGAAGACTCCGTTCGCCCCGGGGCCGCTTTGGCGCTGGGATATGCACGCCGTTCTTGACGTGGAAATCTCCACCGGCGCGTTGAGCTCCATCGACGACGAAGCGGCACTGGCCGGAGGCAACCTGTTTGCGCTGCGCGGCGCGGACGGCCGCTGGGAAATCTTCTCCGCCGCGCGGGCCGAGCTGATCGGCGAGCGCACCTACCGCCTGTCGCGGCTCCTGCGCGGCCTTGCAGGCAGCGAGCCTGAGGCGAGTCGTAACGTGGCGGCCGGAGCGCTCATCGTGAAGCTCGACGAGGCGGTTGCGCCGCTCACCACGAGCCTGCAGGATCTCGGCCAGAGCTGGCGCTACAGGATCGGTCCGTCCGGGCGCGACCATGGGGATGCTTCCGTTGCGGAGATTGCCGCAACCGTCGGACGCGAGGCGCTCAGGCCCTTGAGTCCCGTGCATGTGACGGCCCGGCGCGATCAGGGCGGAATCCGCATCGATTGGGTTCGCCGCACGCGCCGCAACGGCGACGGTTGGGAGGCCCTGGACGTACCGCTCGCGGAGGACATGGAGGCCTACGAGGTCCACATCCTCAAGGACGGCCGCGTGGCGAGAACGCTCACGAGTCAGCAGGCCTCCATTGTCTACACGCAAGCCCAGGAGATCGCCGATTTCGGCAGCGCTCAATCCACCTTCGCCCTCGTCATCGCGCAGATGAGCGCCGTCGCAGGCCGCGGCTTCGAGCGGCGCGTCACGGTTCCCGTGCGCTGAACGGCGCAGCACTTTTCGAAAGCTTTTCACGTCATGTCATCGACACCTCATCTTGCCCTGCCGCTCATCGCCGCCGCGCAGGCGCAGAAGCATGTCACCCACAACGAGGCGCTCGCCTCCCTCGACGCGCTCGTGCAGCTTGCCGTGAAGGAGCGAAACCGCACCGCGCCGCCAACCTCGCCCGAGGAGGGCGACCGCTATCTCGTCGGCGCGAATGCCACGGGCGCCTTCGCCGATCGGGAAGGCCGGATTGCTCTGTTCGATCTCGGGATCTGGCGCTTCTTCGCGCCGCGGACAGGCTGGCGGGCCTACGTGGAGGCTGAGGACCTGATCGTCGTCTTCAACGGAGCCGAATGGAAGACCTTCGGGGCCGTTCCGAGCGAGATTCACAACCTGGAGCGGCTCGGCCTCGGCACCTCCGCCGATGCTTTGAACCGCTTCTCGGCGAAGCTCAACGCGGCCTTGTTTGCGGCGCTGGCGGTGGAGGAAGGCGGAACCGGTGACCTGCGCTTCGTGCTCAACAAGAGTGCAGGGACAAACGTTCTGTCGCAGCTCTACCAGCGCGGCTTCAGCGGGCGGGCGGAAACGGGCCTGATCGGCAGCGATGATTTTTCAATCCGCGTCTCACCTGATGGAAGCCTGTGGCGCGATGCGCTGGTGATCGACCGCCAAAGCGGCATCGCGTCGTTTCCCTGCGGCTTGTCCAACGCACCGCGCGCCAACCTGCTGATCAACTCCGCCTTCCTAGTGAACCAGCGCCGGTTTGTGGGCGGGGCTTTGGGAGAGGGCGTCTTCGGCTACGACCGGTGGAGGGGCGGGCCGGGCGGCTGCACGATCAATCGCGCAACGGACGGCACCATCGCGCTCTCAGGCGCCATCGAGCAGGTGGTCGATGCAGTGCAGGCGGCGGCCGGGTTCGGGGCAGTCAATCTTGCGGGCGCAACGCTGACCCTCTCGGTGGAGAATCCCTCCGGGCCGCTGCCGGTCCTCATCGGCTCTCATGCCGCCACGATGCCGGCAGGCTCCGGCCGTCAGGCCGCAAGCGTGACCCTCGACGGCGGCGAGACCGGCAACATCACCCTGCGCCTGCAGCCGGAGGCAGCCTGCTCCTTCCGCAACATCAAGCTGGAAGTGGGCGCTCAGGCGACGCCCTGGAGCGCGCCACCCCTCGACATCGAGGAGCTCCGCTGCCGCCGCTATTACCAGCGCCTCGCCACGACCGGCGGAGCGCCCGGCATGCTCGGGTATCTTGCGCAGCGCATCGGCACCAACATCATCGATGCGGTCTGCACGCTGCCGGTGCCCATGCGTGCCGATCCCACGCTCCTCACCAGCGGGTTCGCCTGGATCAACGCATCGCCGGTGGGCAACCAGGTTGGCTTCTTCAGCAACAGCAGCGTGGTCTGGTCCGCCCTGTCGGGGGCGCTGACGGTGACCACCGCGACGCCCGCGAGGCCCTCGGGCCTCGTCCTGCGGTTCCGGGCCGGCACCTCCTTCTCGGCCGCGGCCGGCGGCGTCGGCAATCTCCACCTCGGTTCCGATGCCTTCATCGCACTGCAGGCGGAGCTGTGAGACTGCCCGTGACTGCGTCGCGCTTCGAGAACGCTGTCGAGATCGTGCTGCAGCACGAGGGCGGCTACGTAGATCATCCCAGGGATCCGGGCGGTGCGACCAAGTTCGGCATCACCCGCGCAACCCTGTCGCGGGCGCGGGCGCGGGGGCGCCCCGTTTCCGTCGAGGACGTGCGGGAACTGAGCCGCCTGGAGGCCGCGGCGATCTATCGGAGGCTCTACTGGGATGGGGTGCGCGCCGATGAACTGCCGCCGGGGCTGGATCTCGCCGTCTTCGACCTCGCGGTGAACTCGGGCCCCGCCCGGGCCGTGAGGATGCTGCAGAACGTGCTCGGGGTCGCGGCGGACGGGATCGTCGGGCCTGTGACCCTGAAGGCGGCCTGGCACGCCGATCCCACGGAAACGATCCGCCGTCTCACCCGGGTCCGCCTCGGTTTTCTCGAGCGCCTCGCCGCCTGGCCCATCTTCGGCCGCGGCTGGCGCCGGCGGGTCCTCGCCGTGGAGCAGGGGGCTCTGCGGCTGGCTTCTTCTCCACCCCCTCGCTCCAGGAGTGTTTGACATGTTCGATACCAAAACCATTCTGGCCAGCCGCGCCGTCTGGTCCAACCTGATCGGGCTTGTAGCCCTGGTCTTCGGGCTGTTCGGCTTCGACGGCTCGGCGCTCGCCACCGGGGCCGTCGAGGAGGCGCTCGTCCAGCTCATCGCCGCCGGCAGCTTCATCGCCTCGACCCTGTTCCGGATCGTGGCCACGAAACAGATCCTGAACTAGCGGTGTTCTTCCGGATAAGGGCCGGTTTATGCCAGCGAAACCGGCCCTAGCTATATTCAGAATTCGTTCAGTGCGGCAAAGGCATGGTCACCTCATGCGTCTGGTTTGTCTGGTCATAGCGTTGTGGGGGGCGATGGGGGCGGCCTATGCGCAGAGCGCGTCGGCGGCCCTCGGAAACTGCCTTCCGCCGCGCGAGATGCAGGAAGCCGTGGCCTCGAAGGGCGTCGTCACGCCGGCCTCCGCCGTGATGACCGCCCGTCGCCAGGTGCCGGGCGCCGACGTGGTCCGGGCGAGCCTCTGCCGCAACAGCGATGCCCTTGTCTATGTGATCATGGCCTTGCAAAAGGACGGTCGCATCGTGCAAGTGATGATCGACGGCTCTTCCGGGCGCGTGAGATCGGTAAAGTAGAGAAAGCGAAAACCGTGCGCCTACTCGTTGTCGAGGACGACAGAACCCTCAATAAGCAGATCGTGACCGCCCTTGAACAGGCAGGCTACGCGGTGGATGCCGCCATGGACGGCGAGGAGGGGCAGTTCCTCGGGGAAACCGAGCCCTACGACGCCATCATCCTCGATCTCGGCCTGCCCAAGGTGGACGGCGTCTCCGTGCTGACCGCCTGGCGCCGCGAGGGACGCAAGACCCCGGTCATCATCCTCACCGCCCGCGACCGCTGGAGCGACAAGGTGCAGGGCTTCGATGCGGGAGCCGACGACTACGTCACGAAGCCCTTCCACATGGAGGAGCTTCTCGCCCGCGTGCGCGCCCTGCTGCGCCGCTCCGCCGGCCATGCCACGAGCGAGATCTCCTGCGGGCCCGTGAAGCTCGACACCCGCTCCGGCCGCGTGGCCGTGGACGGCAACCCCGTGAAGCTGACCTCGCACGAGTACCGGCTCCTGTCCTACCTCATGCACCACATGGGACGCATCGTCTCGCGGGGCGAGCTGACCGAGCATCTCTACGACCAGGATTTCGACCGGGACTCCAACACCATCGAGGTCTTCATCGGCAGGCTGCGCAAGAAGCTCGGCGTCGACATCATCCAGACGGTCCGCGGACTGGGCTATCTCCTCGACGCCACCCAGGCCCAGACCAAGACGTGACCGGCCTGTCGCCGCTCCTGAAGCGCTTTGCCGGCCGGCCCATCGCGGTCCGGCTGGCGGTCTCCTCAGTCTTCTGGAGCTTCGTGATCCTGCTGATCGCGGGGCTGATCCTGTCGACGCTCTACCGGGACAACACGGAGCGGGCCTTCGACCAGCGGCTCCTCGTCTACGCCAATACGCTGGCCTCCAACCTCGTCGGACCGGGCGATCCCGACCGGGATCTCGGCCCTATCGGCGATCCCCGGTTCGAGCTGCCGCTGTCCGGCTGGTACTGGCAGGTGGCGCGCCCCAACGCAGCGGCGGCCGAGATCCGCTCCTCGAAATCCCTCTTCGGCGGGCAATTGCCCAACCTGACCGCCGGCGACGACCGGTTCGGCCAGATCCGCCGCGGCTATGGCCGCGCACCCGACGACCGCTCCCTGCGGATCATCGAGCGCGACATCGACCTCGGCGAGGACGGGCGCTACATCATTCGGGTGGCGGGACCGTCCGACGAGATCGAAGCCGCGGTGCGGGACTTCATCTTCGCCCTCACCGTCACCTTCTCGCTTCTCGGGCTGGCGCTCGGTTTCACCACCCTGCTGCAGATCCGCTTCGGCCTGCGGCCCCTGTCGAATCTCCGCAGTGCCCTCGGCGCCATCCGGGAGGGGGAGGCGGAGCGCATCGCGGGCGAGTATCCGCGCGACATCTCTCCGCTGGCCAGCGAATTGAACCTGCTCCTCGACACAAACCGGGAGATCCTGGAGCGGGCCCGCACCCAGGTGGGCAACCTCGCCCACGCGCTCAAGACGCCGCTCAGCATCATCATGAACGAGGCCGAGAACGCCCCGGAGGAAGTGGCCGCCAGGGTTCGCGAGCAGGCGACGCTCATGCGCGATCAGGTCAATTACTATCTTGACCGCGCCCGCGCGGCCGCGCTTGCCGGCACCCTCGGAACCCTGACCGAGGCCGAGCCCGTGATCGCAGGGCTCGCGCGCACCTTCGCGAAGATCTACCGCGACAAGGACCTTGAGGTGGAACTCGCGATCCCGCCGGACCTGCGCTTCCGCGGCGAGAAGCAGGACCTCGAGGAGATGGCCGGCAACCTCATCGACAACGCGGCCAAATGGGCCGCGCGCAAGGTGGTGGTGGCCACGGAAATCGTCCGGGACGACGACCGGCCGCGCTTCCGCCTGCTCATCGACGACGACGGGCCGGGGCTGCCTGAAGCCGCCAGGACCGAGATGCTCAAGCGCGGCCGGCGGCTCGACGAGACGAAGCCGGGATCGGGCCTCGGCCTCTCCATCGTCAGCGATCTGGCGGCCCTCTATCGGGGTTCGCTCAAGCTCGATGCCTCGCCCATGGGGGGCTTGCGCGCGATCCTGGAACTCCCGGGGGATAGGAGTTCCCCTTAAGGAGATTTGCGCGTGACACCGTGCCACCGTCGTGCTTGAGGAGGACACGGAGTAAATAGGACTTTATGGTGATCTGGCTTATTCTTCTGGCAATGACGGCGGCAGCCGTGATGGCGGTGCTGTGGCCGCTGTCGCGCCACTATGCCGTCGGCCGCCAGGCCGATCCGGACACGCAGTTCTACCGCGCGCAGATTGCTGAGATCGAACGGGATCTGGCCCGCGGCGTGATTCTTCCAAGCGAGGCGGAGGCCGCCAAGGCGGAGGCGGGGCGCCGCCTGCTGCGGGCCACGGGCCTGCAGGCCGAAGAAGCCTTCGCTGCCGTGGGCGAGCCGGCCCTGCGCCGCCGCCGCGCCGCATCGACGCTCGCCCTGTCGATCATCCCGCTTCTGGCGCTCGCGACTTACGAAATCTACGGCTCGCCCCAGCTGCTGAGCGAACCTCCGGGCGCGCGGATGCAGCCGCAGCAGGCGGGCAGCAGCAATCTGCTCGGCGCGGTGGCCGAGATCGAGGCGCATCTCGCCAGGAACCCGCAGGACGGGCGCGGCTGGGAGGTCATCGCCCCGGTCTATCTGCGCATGGGCCGCATCGAGGACGCGGTGAAGGCCTATGAATCGGCCATCCGCTATCAGGCCCCCGATGCCGTCCGTTTTGCCAATTACGGCGAGGCTCTGGTGCTCGCCAAGGACGGGCTTATTTCGGCGGAGGCGCAGGGAGCCTTCGAACAGGCCGTCAAGCTCGACCCGAGCGCGCCCAAGGCCCAGTTCTACCTCGCCCGCGCGGCCGTCCAGGACGGACAGACCGACAAGGCCAAGACCATTCTCCAGGAGCTGCTCGCCTCCTCGCCGGCCGATGCCCCCTGGGCGGATGCCGTGAGGCAGGAGCTGGCAGCGCTCGGCGCTCCCCAACCTGGGACAGCTCTGGCCGGGGCTGCACAGGTCGGCCCGGAGGCCATCGCCGGCATGGTGGCCGGGCTTGCAAGCCGCCTCGAGGCCCAAGGCGGCTCTGCCGAGGAATGGGCACGTCTGATGCGCTCCTATGCCGTGCTGGGGCAGCGCGACAAGGCCGTGCAAGCGGCGAAGCGCGCCCGGCAGGCTCTGGCACAGGATATCGAGGCCTTGAAGACCATCGACACGATGGCCCAGGAACTGAAACTGACCGACGCTCAGCCATGACGAGAAAACAGCGCCGCCTGACCCTCATCGGAGTTGCCGGATGCGTCCTCGCGGTCGCCCTCGGGCTTGTGCTCTATGCCATGAACGACACGATCGTGTTCTTCAACTCGCCGGCCGACATCCAGGCGAAGAGCGTTCAGCCCGGCACGCGCATCCGCCTCGGCGGCCTCGTGAAGGAGGGCTCCGTGCAGCGCGGCGCCGACCAGCAGATCACGTTCGAGGTCATGGATGCCCAGGCTGCGATCAAGGTGAACTACAAGGGGCTGCTGCCCGACCTGTTCCGCGAGGGACAGGGAGTCGTGGCCGAGGGTATTCTCGAAAGTCCGAGCGTTTTCCGGGCCGACTCGGTTCTCGCCAAGCACGACGAGAACTACATGCCGCGCGAGGTGGCCGATACGCTCAAAAAGCAGGGCCACTGGCAGGGCGAGGCCGATGCTTCGCCCAAGACCCAGTAAAGAGACGCAGTAGCAAGGGAGAAACCTCGTGTTGGTCGAGGCCGGACATTTCGCACTCGCGCTTGCCCTGGGCCTGTCGCTGATCCAGTTCCTCGTGCCGCTCTGGGGCGCGCGCGCCAACGATCCCGTGCTGATGGCCGTGGCGCCGACGAGCGCGCTGGCGGTCTTCGGCTGCATCGCCTTCGCGTTCTTAGGCTTGACCTTCGCCTATCTGAGCTCCGACTTCTCGGTGCTCAATGTCGTCCAGAACTCGCACTCGGCAAAGCCCCTGATCTACAAGATCTCCGGCGTGTGGGGGAACCATGAAGGCTCCATGCTGCTGTGGGTGCTGATCCTGGCCCTGTTCGGCGCTGTCGTGGCGGTCTCCCGCAACAGCATTCCCATGCGGCTGCAGGCGAACACGCTGGCCGTGCAGGCCGCCGTCACCATCGCGTTCCTGCTCTTCATCCTCACCACATCCAACCCCTTCACGCGCGTGGTTCCGGCAGCGCTGGAGGGGCAGGACCTCAATCCGCTGCTGCAGGATCCCGGCCTCGCGATCCATCCGCCGCTTCTCTACATCGGCTATGTGGGCTTCTCGATCTCCTTTGCCTTCGCCTGCGCGGCTCTGATCGACGGGCGCATCGACGCGGTCTGGGCCAGAATCGTCCGTCCCTGGACGCTCGGCGCCTGGGCCTTCCTCACGCTCGGCATCGCCATGGGCTCCTACTGGGCCTATTACGAGCTCGGCTGGGGCGGCTGGTGGTTCTGGGATCCGGTGGAGAACGCCTCGCTCATGCCATGGCTTGCCGGCACGGCGCTCATGCACTCCACCGTGGTGATGGAAAAGCGCGATGCCCTGAAGGTGTGGACGATCCTGCTCGCCATCCTGACCTTCTCACTGTCGCTCCTCGGCACCTTCCTGGTTCGCTCCGGCGTGCTGACCTCCGTCCATTCCTTCGCGGTGGACCCGGAGCGCGGCACCTTCATCCTCGGCATCCTGATCCTGTTCATCGGCGGCTCGCTCTCGCTCTTCGCGTGGCGTGCCCCGATGCTGAAGCAGGGCGGCCTGTTCGCGCCCGTCTCCCGCGAGGGCGCCCTCGTGGTGAACAACCTGTTCCTCGCCACCGCCTGCGCCACCGTGTTCATCGGCACGCTCTACCCGCTGGCCCTGGAGGTGCTGACGGGTGAGAAGATCTCGGTCGGCGCGCCCTTCTTCAACTTCACGTTCCTGCCCTTGATCGTGCCGCTCCTGCTGCTCCTGCCCCTCGGTCAGACGCTCGCCTGGAAGCGCGGTAACTTCCTCGGCACGGCACAGCGCCTCTATGCGGTATTCGGCATCTCGCTCCTGGCCACCATCGTGCTGTTCGCCTTCACCTATGGCGGCCCGGTGGCGGCGCCCCTCGGCATCGGGCTCGGGCTCTATCTGGTGCTCGGCTCGATCAACGAGATCATGACGCGCTCCTGGTCGAAGGGCACTCCCTTGTCGATCGCCTGGCGCAAGG
This sequence comes from Microvirga sp. jy35, assembly GCF_056148915.1. Classification (NCBI taxonomy): domain Bacteria; kingdom Pseudomonadati; phylum Pseudomonadota; class Alphaproteobacteria; order Hyphomicrobiales; family Methylobacteriaceae; genus Microvirga; species Microvirga sp. jy35. The sequence goes on from NZ_JBWBEW010000020.1 coordinate 50,624, forward strand.
CGCGGGGACTTCCGCGCTCGGCCTGGGGCTCGGCCATCGCGCACGCGGGCGTGGGCCTCACCGTCATCGGCATCGCCGCCACCGCCTGGGGCGTCGAGGCCATCGGTAGCCTGAAGGTGGGCGAGCGCCTGAAGGGCGGCGACTACGAGGTGCGGCTCGAACGGGTCGTTCCGCGCGTCGAGGCCAACTATCGCGAGGACGCTGCCGTCCTGACCGTGTTCGGTTCCGGCCGGGAGATCGGAACGCTCGAGACCATGAAGCGCCTCTACGTGACCCGCGGCATGCCGACCACGGAGGCCGGTATCCTGACAGTGGGTCTCGGCCAAGTCTATACCAGCATCGGCGACACGCAGCCCGACGGATCCGTCGGCGTCAGGCTCTACCACAAGCCCCTCGTGCTGCTGATCTGGATCGGCTCCCTGGTGATGGCGATCGGCGGCGGCATATCGCTCACCGACCGGCGCCTGCGCATCGGCGCCCCGGCTCCCGCCCGGACCATGCCGCCGGCTGCGGTTCCTGCGGAGTAGGCCATGCGCGTCGTCCTCGCCCTCATCGCGGCCCTGTTCTTCAGCGCCCCGGCCTTCGCTGTTCAGCCCAATGAGGTGCTGAAGGATCAGGCCCTCGAAAAGCGCGCCCGCGAGATCTCGGCGGGCCTGCGCTGCCTCGTCTGCCAGAACCAGTCCATCGACGATTCCGACGCCCAGCTTGCCAAGGACCTGCGCCTCCTGGTGCGCGAGCGGCTGGTCGCCGGCGACACCGACGACGAGGTGGAAAGCTTTCTCGTTCAGCGCTACGGCGAGTTCGTGCTGCTCAAGCCGACCTTCGGCTCGCATACGTTGCTGCTGTGGCTGACCCCGGCCCTTATCCTGATCCTCGGCGGCATCGGCGCCTACGCGGCTCTGAGAACGCGCCCGCAAGCCCCCGCCGCAGCCCTCGACGAGGAGGAGCGCAGGGCGCTGGACGCGCTGCTCAACCAGGACAAATCCGCCTCCTGACCAAACCTTACCAACATTTCATCTGCGGGTGAGGGTACCGTAAGGCGGCACACCCCATCTTGCTCCCATGACGAACCGACAAGGGTTCTTCGAGGAGAGACAAGAGATGTTGGACAAGGTTTCCACTCCTGCCCGCAAGCGCACCGCGACATGGCTCGGCGCGGCGGCCGTGGCTGCGTTGATCGCAGGCGGCGCCGTCGAGAGCGGTCTCGTTGCCCCCAATGCCGCCCATGCCGAGCTGCGCTCCATGGCTCAGCCGGTGCAGAACGTTCCGTCGTTCGCCGACGTGATCGAGCGGGTGAAGCCCGCCGTCGTTTCCGTGAAGGTCAAGGTGCAGAACGTGGCCGACCGCGACGACGAGGACGGCCCGCGCTTCTCGGCCCCGGACCTGCCTCCCGGCCACCCGATGGAGCGCTTCTTCCGCCAGTTCCGCGACGGCGAGCGTGGTGACCGTGGTGATCGCGGCCAGCGCCGCGAGCAGCCCCGCCGCTTCGGCCAGTCCATGGGCTCCGGCTTCTTCGTGTCGGCCGACGGCTACATCGTGACCAACAACCACGTGGTCGACAAGGGCTCCGAGGTCGAGATCACCATGGACGACGGCAAGACGCTGGACGCCAAGGTTGTGGGCACCGACCCGAAGACCGACCTCGCCCTGCTGAAGGTCGAGGGCAGCGACTTCCCCTACGTTCGCATGGCTGGCCAGAAGGCCCGCATCGGCGACTGGGTGGTGGCCATCGGCAACCCGTTCGGCCTCGGCGGCACGGTGACGGCCGGTATCGTGTCGGCCCAGCACCGCGACATCGGCGCCGGTCCCTACGACGACTTCATCCAGATCGACGCCTCCGTGAACCGGGGCAACTCGGGAGGCCCGACCTTCAACCTCGCAGGCGAAGTCGTGGGCGTGAACACGGCGATCTTCTCGCCGTCGGGCGGCAATGTGGGTATTGCGTTTGCCATCCCGGCGAGCACGGTCGAGACCGTTGTTGCGTCCCTCAAGGAGAGCGGCTCCGTGACCCGCGGCTTCATCGGCGTGCAGATGCAGCCGGTGACCAAGGAGATCGCCGAGGCCATCGGCCTGAAGGAGCCCAAGGGCGCCCTTGTGGCCGAAGCCATGAAGGACGGGCCCGCCACCAAGGCCGGGGTCAAGACGGGCGACACGATCATTGCCGTCGACGGCCAGCCGATCAACGAGGCCAAGGACTTGTCCCGCAAGGTGGCCAATGTCGCCCCGGGCAAGACCCTGTCGCTCACCCTCTGGCGTGACGGCAAGGAGCGGACCGTGACCCTCGAGGTCGCGAGCCAGCCGAAGGGCGTCTAGAGCATCGTACCCAAAAGCGGACACCGCTTTCGGGATTCATCCGATGCGCTGCAAATGCTCCCTCCTTCGGATAAAGCATAGGCACCAGGCTTTCTTAGTTGATTGCCCCCGACACCTGGTGTCTTCTGCCCGCGGCGGACCGGTCTTTCCCCTCCAGGACCGGTCCGCCGACGGGCTTTTTCCTGTGCGGCGTGTAGGCTGATGCAGATACTGATCATCGAGGACGACCGGGAGGCGGCCTCCTACCTCGTCAAAGCCTTTCGCGAAGCGGGCCACATGGCGGACCACGCCGCCGACGGCCTCGACGGCTATGCCATGGCGGAAGCAGGCGACTACGACGTGCTCGTGGTCGACCGCATGCTGCCCAAGCTGGACGGCCTTTCCCTGATCCGGTCGCTCCGGGAGCAGAAGGTCGAGACGCCGGTTCTCATCCTGTCGGCGCTGGGCCAGGTCGATGATCGAGTGAAGGGGTTGCGCGCGGGCGGGGACGACTATCTCCCAAAGCCCTATGCCTTCTCCGAGCTTCTCGCCCGCGTCGAGGTTCTCTCGCGCCGCCGCGCCTCGGCGCCCAATGCGGAGCCGACGGTCTATCGCATCGCCGATCTCGAGCTCGACCGCCTGTCCCATCGCGTGACGCGCTCGGGCCAGGAGATCGTGCTGCAGCCGCGCGAGTTCCGGCTGCTCGAATATCTGATGAAGAACGCCAACCAGGTGGTCACCCGCACCATGCTGCTGGAGCACGTGTGGGACTATCACTTCGACCCCCAGACCAACGTGATCGACGTTCACGTCTCGCGCCTGCGCGCCAAGATCGACAAGGGCTTCGACAAGCCGCTCATCCATACCATCCGCGGCGCAGGCTACACGGTGCGCGTTGGTGCCGAGGGGGAAGAGGAATGAGGGCGCGGTCATGAGCGCCTTCATGTCGGCCCTCGGCAAGCTCGTTCGCACAACCGCCTTCAAGCTGTCCTTCGCTTATCTGCTCATCTTCACCATCTTCGCCTTCGTAGCACTGGGCTATGTGGCCTGGAACGCCCAGCGGCTCCTGACCGAGCAGTTTGTCTCCAGCATCGAATCCGAGATCAACAGCCTGTCCGATCAGTACAGGTTCGGCGGCCTGCGTCGTCTCGTGAACAACGTCGAGAGGCGCTCGCGGGCGCCGGGCGCCTTGCTCTATCTGGTGACCACGGAAGCCGGCGAACGGGTTGCCGGCAATGTGGGCGCGTTGCCACCCGACGTGCTCGGGCGGACTGGCCAGTTCGAGACGCTCTACAACCGCACCGACGAGACCGAAACGCGGCCTGATGTAGCCATCGTGCGGGTCTATCTCCTGCCCGGCGGGTTCCGCCTCCTCGTCGGACGCGACGTGGAGGAGCGCCGGCGCCTGCGGGAGATCATCCAGCGCGCGTTCGGATATTCCCTGCTCTTCATCGGCGTTCTCGGCTGTCTTGGCGGGTGGTTCATCACGCGACGGGTGCTCAAGCGCGTCGACGACATGACCGACATCACGCGCCACATCATGGCGGGCGATCTCGGCGGGCGGCTGAAAGTGGCCGGAACCGGAGACGAGCTCGATCGCCTCGCGCAGAACCTGAACGCCATGCTCGACCGCATCGGCGAGCTGATGCGCGGCATGCAGGAGGTCTCGGACAACATCGCCCACGACCTCAAGACGCCGCTGACGCGCCTGCGCAACAAGGCCGACGAGGCCCTGCGCACGGCCAAGACCCCTGACGAGCTGAAGACGGCCTTGGAAGCCACCATCGACGAGAGCGACAATCTGATCCGCATCTTCAACGCGCTGCTCATGATCGCGCGGCTCGAGGCCGGCAATGCCCGCGAGGGATTGGCCGATTTCGATGCCGCCGAGGCCGTGCGCGGCGTGGCCGAGCTCTACGACGCGCTGGCCGAGGAGGTCGGCGTGGATCTCGAGATTTCGGTCGAGGAGGGCCTGCCCGTTCACGGCAGCCGCGAGCTTCTCGGGCAGGCGATGTCGAACCTTCTGGACAACGCCCTCAAATACGGTGCCTCGTCGGACGCCGCCAACAAGACGATCAGCGTATCGGCCCATCGCCGCGACGGCGAGGTGCGGATCGCGGTGGCCGACCGAGGCCCCGGCATTCCGGAGGCGGAACGGGGCCGGGTGCTGGAGCGCTTCGTCCGCCTCGAGACGGCCCGGTCGCGCCCCGGCTTCGGACTGGGCTTGAGCCTTGCCGCAGCCGTGGCGAGACTCCATGGCGGGGCGCTCCGGCTGGAGGACAACGCGCCCGGCTTGAGGGTCGTGCTGACCTTGCCGCTGAAGGCTGCGGACCTTCCGCAGGCAGCCCTGCAGACAGCCGCTTAAGCCTGAAGGATGAGAGCCTCGCGGCACTTTTCGGTTGCCTCCGAAGGTCCGGCGTGAACACTCGGGCCATCCGTAGGAACCCGAAGGGACCCGCAGTGCCGGATACGAAAGATTCCCTCCTCAGCCGCTTGATCAGTGCCCCGGTCGTGGCCGACCAGAAGCGGGCCAGGGCGCAGTTGAAGGATTTCATCGACCGCGTCCGCGACGAGCCCGAGGCGGCGGCTCTGCTGGAACAGCTCGACGAGGGATCATACCGCGATCTTCTCCTGGGCATTGCCGATCATTCCCCGTTTCTCTGGCAGCTGATTGTCAACGATCCCGCCCGCATGGCGAGGCTCGCCTTCTCCTCGCCGGAGGAGGCTCATCGCACCATCATCGACAACCAGACCAACCTGTTCCGCGAGCTGCGAAGCGGCGCGATCACCCGCGACGATGCCGTGCGCAGCTTCCGGCGGAACCGCAACGCCCATGCGCTCCTCGTCGCCATGGCGGATATCGGCGGGCTCTGGAGCGCGGAGCAGGTGACGCAGGCGCTGTCGGATTTCGCCGATGCGTCCGTGGCTGGCGGCGTGAATCTCGTGCTCACCGAGATGGCGGATCTCGGGCGCGTGACTCTCGCGAGCCCCGACGCTCCAGGCGAGGGCTCCGGCTTCACCGTGCTGGCGCTGGGCAAGCACGGGGCAGGGGAGCTGAACTACTCGAGCGACATCGACCTCGTGATCTTCTTCGACCCGGAGACGGGCGCGCTGCGCGATCCTTCCGAAGCCGCGACGATCTATACCCGTATCGCCCAGCAGCTCGCCAAGCTGCTGCAGGAGCGCACCGCCGACGGCTATGTGCATCGCGTCGATTATCGCCTGCGCCCCGACCCTGGTTCGACGCCCACCGCCGTCTCCCTGTCCTCGGCCTATGTCTATTACGAGACCGTCGGGCAGAACTGGGAGCGCGCGGCCTTCATCAAGGCGCGGCCCATCGCCGGGGACCTGACGCTTGGAGAGAACTTCCTGAAGGAGCTGCGTCCCTTCATCTGGCGCAAGTATTTCGATTTCGCGTCCATCGCCGACGTGCACGCCATGAAGCGGCAGATCCATGCGGTGCGCGGGCACGATCAGATCGCGGTGGCAGGCCACGACATCAAGCTCGGGCGCGGCGGCATCCGCGAGATCGAGTTCTTCGTGCAGACGCAGCAGCTCGTGTTCGGCGGGCGGCGTCCGGGTTTGCGCGGACGCCGCACCCTCGACATGCTGAAAGCGCTCCATGACGAGGGCTGGATCACGGCACAGGCCCGCGACGAGCTCTCGGATGCCTACCGGTTCCTGCGCACCATCGAGCACCGGCTGCAGATGGTGGCGGACGAGCAGACGCAGCGCCTGCCCTCAGACGAGGAGCAGCTCAAGCCCTTCGCGAAGTTCTGCGGCTACCCCAACCTGAAAGCCTTCGCAAAGGCGCTGACCGATCAGGCGACAATCGTGCAGGGGCATTATGCGCTTCTGTTCGAGGAAGGGCCGGAGCTCGCCTCCGACGTGGGCAGCCTCGTCTTCACCGGCTCGGACAACGATCCCGATACGCTCGCGACCCTCCAGCGCCTCGGCTTCCACGAACCCGAGCGTGTGGCCGAAACGGTGCGCGGCTGGCATTTCGGCCGGCGTCCCGCGATCCAAAGCGCCCGCGCCCGCGAGGTGCTGACCGAACTCACGCCGGCGCTGCTCGCCGCGCTCGGCGGCACCGCCGATCCCGATGGGGCGCTGGCGGCCCTCGACCGCGCCTTCGGGCGCATGCCGGCGGCCGTTGAACTCCTCACCATCCTGCAATCCCACGACCGCCTGCGGCTCCTCTTCGCGGATCTTCTGGGCACCGCACCGCGCCTCGCCGACACGGTGGCGCAATCGCCCCATGTGCTCGATGCGCTCATCGATCCCGCCTTCGGCACACCCACCACTGATGATGAAACCATCGAGGGCCAGGTGCGGCAGCTCATCGGGCCGCCGCGCGACTTCGAAGACTTTCTCGACCGGGTGCGTGACGCGGCGCGCCAAATGCGTTTCGTCACCAGCGCGCGCCTGCTCTCCGGCGTCATCTCTCCAACGCAGACGGGAGAAGCCTATGCGGCCATCGCACGCGCGGTTATCCGCGCGTCGTTCGATGAAGTGCGCCGCGCTTATCAAGTGGAGCATGGCACCGTGCCGGGGGGGCGCATTGCTGTTCTCGGCCTCGGCCGATTGGGAAGCCGGGAGCTGACGGCGGGCTCCGATCTCGATCTCGTGGTGGTCTACGATTTCGACGAGAACAACCGCGAGAGCACCGGCCCGCGCAGCCTTGATGCCGTGGTCTACTATACGCGCCTGACGCAGCGCCTCGTCTCGGCACTCACGGTGCCGACGCGACGCGGATTGCTCTACGAGGTCGACCTGCGCCTGCGCCCGCAGGGCGGCAAGGGGCCCGTCGCCTCGCAGTTCAAGGGCTTCGTGAACTACCAGAAGACCGAAGCCGATCTATGGGAGCACATGGCGCTCACCCGCGCCCGCGTGCTCGCGGGCGATGAGGCTTTCGGCGCTGACGTTGCGCAGGCCGTGAAGGATATTCTCACCGCCCCGCGCGATGCGAAGCACGTGTTCAAGGACGTGCGCGCCATGCGCGAGCTGATCGCGCAGGAGAAGGGAGACGACGACCCCTGGGACATGAAGCTCGCCCGCGGCGGCCTCACCGATCTCGACTTCATCGCGCAAGGCCTGGTTCTGGCGCATGCGCATAAGCACCCATCGCTCGCGGGCCTCTCGACGGAAGCAACTTTCGCCAAGATTCAAGCTCTCGGCTTGCTGTCATCCGATGACGCAAGGACACTCATCGACGCGCACCGGCTCTTCAACGACATCTTTCAGTGGCAGCGCCTGACCATCGAAGGCAAGTTCAATGCGGAGAAGGTGCCGCCGGTGATCCTCAAGCGTCTGGCGACGGTGGCAGGACTGCCGAGCGCGAAGGTGCTGCTGGAGCAGCTACAGCAAACATATCGCAACGTCAGTGCGATTGTTGGTGCAACGGGTTCGTGAATTTCAATGGCAGATATCCATAGCCGCATGCCGCTCCGGCAATGATCATCATGAGTTGCGCTTCGTATGGGAAGATAAAACTTTCTGTATATATATGAAGCGCTTAGGTATCAAATACTCCTAAAAACCTCTCCATCCCGAGAGTTCTACCTGCGCCAAAAATTTGCTCCGAATGCGTCGAAGCTCGGTCGTAAGCCAGGCTCGAGAGCAATGGGGCAACTAGATGTTTACAATCCAGCAAGCGCTCGAAGCATTTTTCTCTACAAGCATCGGCACCTACGGCGGTGCGCAGGCCGGCTCTGGTATGTACGGCATCGAGGGCGCTGGTGTGATCACGAGATTTGCTGACGGCAGGGTCTTCTCGGAGAATGGCACTGAAACCCAAACTCTCCCCAATGGCACACAGATTACCAGGGTGGTCGAGGACGGGGGAAGGAATGAGCTTATCAAGTCTCCTGATGGCTCCGTGACGCTCATCCAGGGAGATGGTGACAGTGTACGATCTCAAACACGTTGGGCTGACGGCAGAGTAACGGAGCGTACGTATACTGCACGCAGCGAATCCGTAACCGAGCACTTTCCAGGCGGGCTCAAAATCAGGGAATACCGCAATTCTGAGAATGGTGTCTACAGAAGGGAAGAGTTTGACGCAAAAGGTGAGTGCTTCCATTTAGTATACGACAACCCAGCAGAATATAGAAGAGAATATAGACTGAATGATGACGGGTCGTGGAGCCAACACCATTCATACTAATATTCTAAAGGGGAAATAGGTGGTACCTCTTATGTTTATAATAAGAAAAACGATTCCGATACTGTCTTAGCTGGGGATTATCTGAACTATAGATACGAGGTGAGCCAAGACGTCGGCGGGCCCAAGAAGATTACCGAAACGACGGCATATTATACTGGTGCCATGCAGAGATGGCATGATGGAGGTGGGCAGATAGGAGTAACAATTGCTCGCTCGGTGCGGACGGAGTTTCCCGACGGGCGTGAAGTACCAGGTGAGACTATTTGGTGGAACGCAAGGTACGAATGGCGTGACTACCCAAATGTGAATGTACCGCGTGAACCACCTCCTCCAGAGCCTTTCCCGATATTCCCGGGCTTCACTGATGTCATTGAGCACCACGCCCATCACATCCTTGAAGACATTGGCGATGTCATCGACAGCCTGTCCGATCAGTCCGGCTCAAGGAAAAGTGGCGTCATAACTCTGGGAAGTGGAACGGTAAGCTTCTCTATCGAGGCCCATGTTGGCACGAGCGGCAATGACCACATTCAGGGGACGGGTTTCCTCTACGGGGTCGACGGCAACGATACCCTGGCTGGAGGTGCGGAACGAGACACTTTGCTGGGTGGCGATGGTAACGACACTTTGGCCGGAGGAGGTGGCAATGATCATCTTGGAGGCGGCAAAGACGACGATACCGTCGATGGTGGCTCTGGCGATGATACTCTGAACGGCGACGACGGCAACGATGTCCTAGTCGGAGGTCTCGGCTCTGATACACTGGATGGGGGCGAGGGGCTGGATGTTGCTTCTTACGACAAGGCAACCAGCGGTGTTGTTGCGGACCTCGCCGATGCCACGCAGAACACCGGCGAGGCAGCAGGCGATACCTACGCCTCCATCGAAGGGATTGCTGGTTCGGCCTATGGCGACAGGCTCGCAGGCACTGCTGCAAACAACATCCTTTTCGGTTACAATGGCAACGACCGCCTTATCGGCCTTGCGGGCAATGACATTCTGATCGGTGGATCCGGCGCCGACACGCTGGACGGCGGCGAGGGCTTTGACATCGTCAGCTATGCGGAGGCCGCGGCAGGTGTCGTCTTCACCCTGCTCAAGGATGTGGTGAACACGGGCGAGGCAGCAGGCGACGTCTTCCTCTCCGTCGAAGGATTGGTGGGCTCGAAGTTTGCCGATGTGCTCACCGGCAACAGCCTGAGCAACATTCTCGGCGGCGGCGCCGGCGACGACGTACTTGTGGGTGGCGGTGGAGGCGACTCCCTCTCCGGCGACGCTGGCAACGACCGCCTGTTCAGCAAGATCGACGCCGATCTGCTCGATGGCGGCGAGGGCTGGGACACAATGAGCTACTACAAAGCTCTGTCCAGCGTGCAGGTTTATCTGTGGAAACCTATTCTCAATCGCGGGGAGGCGGCGGGCGACCGGTACACAGGCATTGAGGTGTTTGACGGGTCCCGCTACGGCGACGTTCTAGAGGGCGACTACAACAAGAACACGTTCTGGGGCGATGACGGCAACGACAGCCTCAAAGGCGGGGCGGGCGATGACGTGCTCTCGGGCGGCAACGGCGACGATGTGCTCAATGGCGGGAGGGGCGTCGACACCCTCAACGGCGGCGCAGGCTTCGACACCGCTTCTTATGCGGACGCCAAGGGCAACGTGCAGGTGGATCTCGGCAACGCGGCGCGCAACCTGGGCGAGGCTTACGGCGACGTGTTCGTCTCCATCGAGAAGGTGGTGGGCTCGTCCTACAATGACACCCTGGAGGCCCGCTCCGCGGCCACCGACGCCAGCTTCGACCACTTCGAGGGCGGCGAGGGCCAAGACCTGCTCAGAGGCTATGGCGGCGTCGACACGCTTCTCGGCGGCGCGGGCGACGACCAGTTAGTGGGCGGCACCCGCGGCGACGTGCTCGATGGGGGGCTGGGCTACGACTTTACCGTCTACACCGATGCGCTGGAGCGGGTGGTGGTGGATCTGGCCAACAGCGCCAACAACCTAGGCTTCGAGGCCGCCGGCGACGTGTTTGTGTCGATCGAGGGCGTGAAGGGCTCGGTCTTTGCCGATCAGCTCTGCGGCAATGGGGGCGGCAACACCCTAATGGGCAATGCAGGCGACGACCGGCTGGAAGGCCGGGCCGGCGGCGATTGGCTTGATGGCGGGCAGGGTATCGACCATGCCGTGTACTGGGGCGCCTCGTCTGGCGTGACGGCGAGCCTGCTTGCCGGCTACGGCAACGGCGGCGAGGCCGGCGGCGACACCTACCGTTCGATCGAGGGGCTGGAGGGTTCAGCTCACGGCGACACGCTGCAAGGCGATCATCAGTCCAACACCCTCTACGGCTATGGCGGAGCGGACGTGCTGCAGGGCGAGGGCGGCAACGACTACATCGATGGCGGGGACGGAGCGGACACGATCTCGGGCGGCGATGGACTGGATTGGCTGCTCGGCAATGCGGGAGCGGACGTGTTCCGGATGGACACGCGCCTGAGCGCGGGCAACGTCGATACCCTGGCGGGCTTTAGCGTAAGCCAGGGAGACCGGATCGGGCTGTCCAGCAGTGTGTTCGGGTCTCTGCCGACAACAACGATGATTGAGTGGGTGAACGGCTTGGCGGTAGGGCGTCAGTTGCTGAAGAGCAGCGCGTTTACGGTACGCACGGCGACGTCGTGGGAGCACCGGATTGTGTACGACCAGGCGAGCGGCGCCATTTACTTCGACGCGGACGGCGCAGGCGGCGCAGCCCAGGTGCAGTTTGCCAAGGTGGCAGCCTGGACGGTGCTCACGGCCAACCAATTCCTTCTGGTCTGAGGCTCAAAGCATCTGATCGCACAGCGCAAAAGAGCCGCCCTCACGGGCGGCTCTTCCGTTTGAATTGCCGCCATCTGACGGCGGACGGAACGTGGGGCATCCTGTTCTGCTGCGGACAAGGCGCGCATTCTGAGGTTTGCAGCAGCGAGGGTCCTTGTGCCCGCTGTTCGAAGAGGCCGGAGCAGTGCCGCTCCCGATGGAAGTTGCGGAGCTAAAAGCCCGGCTTGTTGCTCGAAGATGCCTGGGCTTTACGCTGCCTTGTCCGCCAGCGCGATCTCGGCGCTGCTGTTTTCCGTGAGCGGCAGGTGGACCAGCACGATGGTGCCGACGCCTTCCTGGCTCTTGATGCGTAAGCTGCCGCCGTGGAGCTCGGTGAGGGAGCGGGCGATGGCGAGGCCGAGGCCCGAGCCCTTGTAGCTCTTGGAGAACTCGGTCTCGACCTGCTCGAAGGGCTGGCCGAGCTTGTGCAGGGCGTGATCGGGAATGCCGATGCCGTTGTCCTCCACATAGATGTTGACGGCATTGCCGGCCTGGCGCGTGCGCACGGTGATGCAGCCGCCCTCGCTCGTGAACTTCGTGGCGTTCTGGAGCAGGTTGACGAGGATCTGGTGCAGGGCGCGCTCGTCGGCGGGCACCACGATGTCTTCCGGGTTGACGTCGACGGTGACCGAGAGGTTCTTGGCCTTGGTCTGCTCGCCCACCAGCTTGAGGGCGCGCTGGATCGAGGCGTGGACCTCCATCGGCTGCTTGCTGAGCGACGTGCGGCCCGCCTCGATGCGCGACATGTCGAGGATGTCGTTGATCACGGACAGGAGATACTCGCCGCTGGAGCGGATGTCGGAGCAGTATTCCTCGTACTTGTCGGAGCCGAGCGAGCCGAAGATCCCGCTCTGCATCACTTCCGCAAAGCCGATGATGGCGTTGAGCGGCGTGCGCAGCTCATGGCTCATGTTGGCGAGGAACTCGGATTTCGCGCGGTTGGCGCTCTCGGCCTGCGCCTTCTGGTCCAGGTAGCGTTCGGCCAGATCAGCAAGCTGGTGCGTCTGCGCCTCGAGCTTCTGGCGCGACTGCTTGAGATCGAGAACGGTGGCGATGAGTTCCTTCTCGGATTCGACGAGGCGGTGCTCGTGGCGCTTGAGCGCCGTGATGTCCGTGCCCACAGACACGTAGCCTCCGTCCTTGGTGCGGCGCTCGTTGATCTGCAGCCAGCGGCCATCCTGGAGGCGGGCCTCGAAGGTGCGGGCGCCCACATCCTGCTGCTCCCGGCGCAGGAACTGGTGCTGCACCTCCGGCGGACGGCCCAGCGCCATCACTTCAGCGTAGGACTTGCCCTGCAGCTGCGCATCGGCCGGCAACTCGTGCAGCTTCTGGAATTTCGAATTGCAGAGCACGAGGTTGTTGTTGGCGTCCCACAGCACGAAGGCCTCGGAGATCGCCTCGATGGCGTCGTGCAGGCGGGCGTCGGCCTTGGCGGTCTTCTCTTCCAGCCCGCGCTGCTCGGTCACGTCGACCGCAATGCCGACGAGATGGCTGGCGGCGTCGTCGGGATCGTTCATCAGCTCGGCGCGGGCGCGCAGCCACACCCAGTCGCCCGTGATGCTGCGGATGCGGAACTCATAATCGACCAGCGAGGTGCTGGCGGAGGCGAGCTGTTCGGCGAGCGTGAAGAGATCCTGATCCTCGGGATGGATCATGGTGTTCACTTCGCCGAAGGAGAGGAACTCGTCCTGACGCTCGTAGCCGAGGAGCTCGTACATGGAATCGGACCAGTAGATGCGTCCGCGGCCGATATCCCAGTCCCACAACCCGCAGCGTCCGCGGTTGAGGGCGGAGTCGATCCGATCACGCACCTTCTCGCAGACCTCGTCGGCGGCGCGTGCGCGGTTGGCCTGCATGACATAGGCCACGCCGATGCCGAGCAGCACCAGGATCGTGGCGCCGAGCAGCGAGACGTGGCCGATGGTGCGCGTCCACCACCCTGACAGGATGTGCGGCATGGGCTGCACGAGCGCGATCTGTCCGGAAGAGGCTGCAAGCGAGCGCACTGTCGCCATGCCCTCAACGCCGCCCGGGAGCCGGACCGTCATGACGCCGGCGCGATCGGCAAACAGCATCAGCGGCTGCGCTTCACCGAGAATGTCGGTGAGCTTGCCGGGGGCGTTCGTCATCGGCGGATACACGGCCAGGATGGTGCCTGCATGATCGACCAGCATGAGCGCGCGGTTCTGCGTCAGGGCGCTCGGCGGCATGTCCTTGGCAAGCTGCTCCAGCTGGGCTGCAGCTTGTGCGCTGTTGCCGGAAGCGGGAACGGCGCTGAGCTTCGCTGCCGAGAGGGATGCGATGATATCGATGTCGCTGATGGCGTCGAAGAGCGTGTCCTTGCGGCCATCGCGGATCTGAACCCATGCGCTGCCTGCCAGCGTAATGAGAAACAGGATCAGGACAGCCGGAACCGCCAAGCGGAGCAGGGGTTCATAACGTTCGAGACGTCGATAGGTGAGGTTCGCGTCTGATCGCGTCACCCCTAGAATCGTACCCGCGCGTGCGGGTACGCATGCGGTCACCGCCCCCGCCATGCGATGCTTCCTCCGGAACCATTTGCGTCCTGTTTCGGAGGACGTGCCGCATCTCTCCGAATCACTAACAATAGAATCTTGAGCGGGTGATTTGTCTAGTTAGTAGAACCCGAAGGTTAATAAAAAATTTCCTATGTCGCTTTCCCCTGGGGAAATCAGGGACAAGCCCGTAAACCCTTCATACATATAGCTTATTTCGGGTGGCTTTCCTCGAGGGAGCGGCTCACGATATCCCCTACATCGCGGGAAAGATTGGGCTTTTGCGCGATGGAGCGCAGGGCCTCTTCCGCATGCTTTCGCCGGCCGTTTTCCATCATCCGCCAGGTGCTGAAAGCGGTGAGCAGGCGGGCCGCCAGCTGAGGATTCAGTTCGTCCGCGCGCAGGACGATCGAGGCGAGAAACCGGTATCCTGCGCCGTCCGCCCGGTTGAACTGAACCTGGTTCAACATGGCGAAGCTGCCGATCAGCGAGCGCACCCGATTGGGGTTGCCGATGGAGAAGGCCGGATGCTCCATCAGGCTCTTCACTCGCTCGAGGGTTCCATCCTCCGGAATCGCAGCCTGCAGCGTGAACCATTTGTCGATCACGAGCGGCTCGTTGCGGTAGCGCTCTCCGAACCGGGCGATGGCCTCCTCGCGCGCTTTGCCCGGGAGGGTCGTCAGCACGCTCAGCGAGGCGAGCCGGTCCGTCATGTTGGTCGCTGCCTCGAGCTGCGCCAAGGCCAGCGCTTCCCCGGCGCCGGGATCGGCTGCGGCAAGAAGGTCGAGGCAGGCATTGCGCAGGCTCCGACGCCCGGCGCTGGCCGCATCGGGGCTGTAGGGGCCTGAATCGGTGAAGGCCTCGTAGATGCGCTGCAGCCGCCGGGCGCAGGTCGACCCGATGCGCTGGCGCAGCTCCGACCGGGCACGATGAATCGCGTTCGGATCCACATCCTGGCCGATCTCCTGCGCAATATCGGCTTCGCTCGGAAGGGTCATGACGAGAGCCGCAAAGGCCGGGTCGTCCTCGGCATCCCTGTCGATGAAGGAGCAGAGAGCAGCCGAGAATGCGCCGATCTCCTCGCCGCTGACCGGGCCGTCGGTCGACAGGGCAGCCAGCAGCCGCATGGCGACGGTCTGCGCCGCCTGCCACCGGTTGAACGCATCCGTGTCGTGCCTCAGGAGAACGAGCAGCTCCCCGGCGGGCAGATCGAGCGAGACCTTCACCGGAGCCGAGAAGCCCCGGAAGAGGGAGGGAACCGGCAGGGACGTCACGCCCGTGAAGGTGATGCTGTCGGCCGCCTTGTCGAGCAGAAAGACCCCCCTTGAGCACACCCGGTCGCTGACCGCCTCCAAGGGCGATCCATCATGGGAGACGAGCCCGAGGCGCACCGGAATCGCCAGCGGCTCCTTCTTGGCCTGTCCCGGAGTAGGCGGTGTGCTCTGCGTGAAGTCGAGGCGGTAGGTCTGCGCCCCCTCGTCGTAGTGGCTCTTCATGGTGACCCGGGGCGTTCCGGCCTGCTCGTACCAGCGGGCGAAATGCGAAAGGTCGCGGCCGGTGACCTCCGCGAAGGCATTCAGGAAATCCTCGACCGTCGCGGCCGTGCCGTCGCAGCGCTCGAAGTAGAGATCCATGCCGCGCCGGAAATCCTCGTCGCCGATGATCGTCTTGAGCATGCGGACGATCTCCGCGCCCTTCTCATAGACGGTGGCGGTGTAGAAGTTGTTGATCTCGCGGTACTGGTTCGGGCGCACCGGATGGGAGAGGGGGCTCGAATCCTCCAGGAACTGGCGAGCGCGCAGGGTCTTCACCTCCGCGATGCGATGCACCGGACGGGAGCGCTCGTCGGACGAGAACTCCTGATCGCGGAAGACCGTCAGGCCTTCCTTCAGGCAGAGTTGGAACCAGTCGCGACAGGTGACCCGGTTGCCGGTCCAATTGTGGAAGTACTCGTGCGCGATGATCGCCTCGATATGGGCGTAATCCATGTCGGTCGCGGTCTCGGGGGAGGCCAGCACGTATTTGTCGTTGAAGATGTTGAGGCCCTTGTTCTCCATGGCGCCCATGTTGAAATCGGACACGGCAACGATGTTGAACACATCCAGGTCATACTCGAGCCCGAAGACCCTTTCGTCCCAGCGCATGGAGCGCTCAAGGGCATCGAGCGCATAGTCGGCGCGATCCTCCTTGCCTGGCTCCACGTAGATCGCAAGCTCGACCCCGCGGCCACTCATGGTCGTGAAGCTCTTTGCGACTCGGCCCAAGCGGCCGCCGACCAGCGCGAAAAGGTAGGCTGGCTTTGGATGCGGATCGTGCCAGACGGCATAGTGCCGGCCGGAGCCGTCGACCGATCCGCTCTCGACGGGGTTTCCGTTGCCGAGGAGGACGGGAGCCTCGTTACGGTCGGCTTCGATGCGGGTGGTATAGATGGAGAGGACGTCGGGCCGGTCGAGGAAATAGGTGATGCGCCGGAAGCCTTCCGCCTCGCACTGGGTGCAGTAATTGCCGCCCGAGCGGTAGAGGCCCATGAGCTTGGTGTTGGCGGTCGGGTTGATGTTGGTTTCGACCTTCAGGGTGAACGCCTGGCGAGGTGCCTGCGCAATCGTGAGCGAGTGGGGCGAGGCCTCGAACTCTTCGTCTGACAGGATCCGCCCGTCCAGGGCCACGGATCTCAGGTTCAGTTCGTCGCCGTCGAGGACGAGGGGCGCATCCGAGCGCCCAGCCGGGTTGGGCCTCATGACGAGGGTTGCGGTCACCCGGGTCTCCGTCGGGTGCAGCTTCACATCGAGTTCAACATTGTCGATCAGAAAGTCGCTGGGCCGGTAATCCTCAAGGCGAACGATGGGTGCTGTCTCGGTGCGCATCAGGTACTCGTGTGAAACGGTGTTGCGTTTGTTCTAGGGCCTTGGGGAGGGACCGCCAGTCTGCTTGCAGCAGCAACGCTTAAAAGTCACTTGATCTTGGCCAAATCCAAGGCTTTTTCCGCGCAACAAAATGGTACCCCTTGATCTCCGGGTGGAATACGCCATCACGTCAATTCCGCACATGGAGACGATTATGGAATACCTGCACACGATGGTTCGCGTGTCGAATCTCGAACAATCCCTCGACTTCTTCTGCAACAAGTTCGGCCTGGTCGAAGTCCGCCGGATCGAGAACGAGAAGGGCCGCTTCACCCTCGTCTTCCTGGCGGCGCCCGGCGATGTGGACAAGGCCAAGGACACCAGGGCCCCGCTCCTGGAGCTCACTTACAACTGGGATGAGCATGACTATGCCGGCGGCCGCAACTTCGGCCATCTCGCCTATCGGGTCGACGATATCTACGAGACCTGCCGGAGGCTGATGGATGCGGGCGTCACCATCAACCGTCCGCCCCGCGACGGCTATATGGCCTTCGTGAAGACCCCCGACGACATCTCCATCGAGCTCCTCCAGCGCGGCGAGCCCAAGCCCGTTCAGGAGCCCTGGGCCTCCATGGCCAATACCGGCACCTGGTAAGCCCCGGCTCTCGACGGCCGCCCCTTGGCTAAAAGGCCTTGCTCCGCCATTCTACCCGGCCCACCATAACACAGCCGGGTCGAACCGGCGGAGGAACATCGTGGTACGAGAGACAATCCGCTTCTGGCGGCAGGGACGAGCAGTCGAGGTTTCAGGCTTTCATCCGCGCACCACGCTTCTGGACTACTTGAGGCTTCAGGAGCGTCGCGTGGGCACCAAGGAGGGTTGCGCGGAGGGCGATTGCGGTGCCTGCACCGTGGCCCTGGGCCGGGTGAGGGGCGGGCGTGTGCATTACGAGCCGGTCAATGCCTGCATCCTGCTGCTCGGCCAGATCGACGGTGCGGAACTCGTCACGGTCGAGGATCTCGCGGCAGGCGGCGAACTGCACCCGGTGCAATCCGCCATGGTGGACGCGCACGGCTCCCAATGCGGGTTCTGCACCCCCGGCATCGTGATGAGCCTGTTTGCGCTCTACCACGAAGGCGAGAGGCCCCTGAGCCGCGAGGCCGTCAACGATGCGCTTGCCGGCAATCTCTGCCGCTGCACCGGCTACAGGCCCATCGTCGATGCCGCCCTGCAGGCCTGCGGCAAGCAGGCCGAGGATACCTTCACCACGAACACCGAGAAGAATGTGCAGGGCCTGACGGCGTTCGCCGACGGGCAGGATGTCTTCATCGGCAACGAGACCCGCTTCTTCGCAGCGCCCGCAGGCGAGGACGCCCTGGCGGCTCTCTATGCGCGGCATCCGGACGCCACGCTCGTTGCCGGCTGCACGGACGTGGGTCTCTGGATCACCAAGGGCATGGCCGAGATCGAGAAGGTGATCTGGCTCGGGCGCGTGGCAGGCCTCGACGCGATCGAAGAGACCGACGACGCGCTCGGCATCGGCGCGACCGTGACCCATGCCGACGTTCATCCGTCCCTCGCGCGCATCGACCCCGATCTCGGCGAGCTCATGCGCCGCTTCGGATCCTGGCAGGTTCGCGCGTCCGGTACGGTGGGCGGCAACATCGCCAACGGATCGCCGATCGGCGATCTCGCGCCCGCTCTGATCGCCCTGGGCTCCTGGCTGGAACTGCGCCATGGCGATGCCGCGCGCACCATGCCGCTCGAGAACTTCTTCATCGCCTACCGCAGGCAGGACCGGGTGCCCGGCGAGTTCGTGCGCCGCATCGTGGTGCCGAAGCTTAAAGGTGCCGAGGTCTTCCGCGCCTACAAGATCTCCAAGCGCTTCGACGAGGATATCTCGTCCGCCATGGGCGCCTTCAAGTTCACGCTCGATGGACGACGCATCGCTGAAGCGCGCGTTGCCTTCGGCGGCATGGCGGCCACACCCAAGCGGGCGCTCGAGACGGAACGGGCGCTCGTGGGTCTGTCCCTGGACGAGCCCTCGAGCTGGGGCGAGGCGATGGCGGCGATCGCGCGCGATTATCAGCCTCTCGACGATCACAGATCATCCGCCGCCTATCGCGCGACGGTGGCGCGCAATCTCGTGTTCAAGGCCTTGAGCGAGACCGCGTCGGGCGAGACCCGCGCCACGCGCATCATCGGCCAGCGCGACGCGCTCCAGGCGGCGGAGTAGGGCGATGAACGCACCCACCAAACCCATGATGGAAGCGGAAGCCCTCCGCCACGTGCGCCAGCCCCTGCCGCACGATTCCGGCGTGAAGCACGTACAGGGCGTCGCACAGTACATCGACGATATCCGCGAGCCCGAGGGCACGCTGCATGTGGCCATCGGCCAGTCGCCGAAGGCACGCGGTCGCCTGATCTCCCTCGATGTCACAGCCGTCCGCGCCGTGCCTGGAGTCGTGGCAGTGCTCACAGCCGCCGATGTCCCCGGCAAGAACGATGTGTCGCCCGCCTTCGGCGACGACCCGCTCTTCGTCGACACCGAGATCGGTTTCTTAGGGCAAGCACTCTTTGCCGTCGTCGCCACGAGCCGCGACACGGCGCGTCGCGCCGTCAAGAAGGCCGTCATGGAGATCGAGTCCGAGACGCCGAGCGTCACGGTCGAGGATGCGCTGGAGCGCGGCGAGACCGTGCTGCCGGATTATTCGTACGGCCGCGGCGATCCGTATGCCGTCATCGCGCAGGCGCCGAGAAGTCTGGAGGGCCAGTTCCGCGTCGGCGGGCAGGAGCACTTCTATCTCGAGGGCCAGGTCGCCATGGCCATCCCGGGCGAGGACGGCGACATTCACGTCTATTCCTCGACCCAGCACCCCACGGAAGTGCAGCACGTGGTCGCCCGCGTGCTGGACATTCCCGACGCCTATGTGACCTGCGAGACGCGGCGCATGGGCGGCGGCTTCGGCGGCAAGGAGAGCCAGGCGACGCAATGGGCCGTCACTGCAGCGCTCGCAGCGCGCGTGACCGGGCGTCCATGCAAGCTGCGCCTCGACCGCGACGACGACTTCATCCTCACCGGCAAGCGGCACGACTTCCGCTGCGACTGGAAGGTCGGCGTCGACGAGGAGGGCCTCATCCAAGGCTATGCGGTCGATCTTCTGGCCCGCTGCGGCTATTCGGCGGATCTCTCCGCCGGCGTGGTGGACCGGGCCATGTTCCACGCCGACAACGCCTATTGGATGCCCGCCGTGCACATCGCGTCGAAGCGGCTCAAGACCAACACGGTCTCCAACACGGCGTTTCGCGGCTTCGGCGGTCCTCAGGGCATGCTCGCCATCGAGCATGTGATGGACCAGATCGCCTGGGCGACGGGACGCGATCCGCTCGACGTGCGCTACGCCAATTTCTATCGACCGGGTGAGAACGTCACGCCCTACGGCATGGAGGTGGAGGAGACCGACACCCTCGTCAATCTCGTGCGCACCCTCGAGGAAACGTCCAACTATCGGGCGCGCCGGGAGGAGATCGCGGCCTTTAACGCTTCGTCGCCGATCATGAAGCGCGGGCTGGCGCTCACGCCTGTGAAATTCGGCATCAGCTTCACGCTCACGCACATGAACCAGGCCGGCGCCCTGGTGCACGTGTATCAGGACGGCTCCGTGCATCTGAACCACGGCGGCACCGAGATGGGGCAGGGCCTCTACATCAAGGTCGCTCAGGTGGTGGCGGAGGAGTTCGGCATCGCCATGGAGCGCGTGCGCATCACGGCCACGACCACGGCAAAAGTGCCCAACACGTCGCCGACGGCGGCGTCATCCGGCTCCGACCTCAACGGCATGGCGGCGAAGATCGCGGCTGGCGCCATCAAGAAGCGCATGATCGCCCACGCGTCCGAGGCTTACGGCATGCCGGAGGAGCAGATCGAATTCCGCGACGACCGGGTGTTCATCGGCAACCAGAGCCTGTCCTTCGACGAAGTGGCGAAGCTTTGCATCGCAGCCCGGGTGCAGCTTTCCGAGGCCGGTCACTACAGCACGCCGAAGATCACCTGGGATCGCGCCAAGGGAACGGGCCGCCCGTTCTTCTACTTCGCCTATGGGGCGGCCTGCTCCGAGGTGATCGTCGACACGCTCACGGGCGAGAACCGCCTGCTGCGCACAGACATCCTGCACGATGTCGGCCGCTCCCTGAACCCGGCCATCGACATCGGCCAGATCGAGGGCGGCTTCGTGCAGGGCATGGGCTGGCTCACCACCGAGGAGCTGGTCTTCGCCAGGGACGGCCGCCTGCTCACGCATGCGCCTTCCACCTACAAGATCCCGGTCGCGTCCGACGTGCCGGCCGCCTTCAACGTGGCGCTCTATCCCAACACCAACCGGGAGGAGACGATCTACCGCTCCAAGGCCGTGGGCGAGCCGCCGGTCATGCTGGCGAACAGCGTCTTCTGCGCGCTAGCCGATGCCATCCACGCGCTCGATCCGGAAAAGCCCGTGCCGCTCCATGCGCCCGCGACACCTGAGGCGATCCTGCGCGCCTGCGAGGCGCTGCGGGGGAGGCCTATCGGGTGAGGGTCTGGCGCCAGCTTGCCGATTTCGTGGCGCGGCACGGAGCCGCCGCCCTCATCTCCGTGCATGACGTGAAAGGCTCCGCTCCCCGGGAGGTCGGCGCGCGCATGGTGGTGCGGCCCGACGGGGCGTTTCACGGCACCATCGGCGGCGGGCAGCTCGAATTCCGCATGCTCGACATTGCCCACGCGATGCTTGGGGCCGGGCGCGGTCCGGCCAGGATCGTCGATCAGGCGCTCGGGCCCGATCTCGGCCAGTGCTGCGGCGGACGGGTGAAGATCCTGATCGAGGTGTTCGACAGCCGGGACATGGAGGATCTCACGCCTCTCGTGACGGCTGAGGCCGAGGGCGGGCTGTTCGAACTCGAGTGCCGGATGGAGGAGGGCCGCGTGAAGCGCGAGTTCGCGTCCGCCGTCGGCGACGACCGCTGGACCGGCTGGCGCGAGACCCATGGCGAGGTGCGCACGCCCGTTCTCCTGTTCGGGGCCGGCCACGTAGGCCGGGCGCTGGTGCTGTCGCTTGCGCCCCTGCCGTTCGCCGTGCGCTGGCTCGACGACCGGGACGATGCCTTCCCGGCCCATCTCCCGCCGAACGCGAAGGCCGTCCGCATGTGGGACCCGGAGGCCGAGATCGCGGAGGCGAGCCCTCTCTCGCTCATCCTTGTCATGACTCACGATCATCCTCTCGACATGGCGATCACGGCGGCGGCCCTAAAGCGTGACTTTCCCTATGTCGGCCTCATCGGCAGCGCCACGAAGCGGGCGCGCTTCGAGAAGCGGTTCCGGGAGCTGGGGCTGCCCGAGGAGACGATCCGCTCCCTCGTCTGTCCCATCGGGCTGCCCGGCATCGAGGACAAGGACCCGGCCATCATCGCGGCCTCCGTGACCGCACAGCTGCTGCAGGTTCGGGAGCACGGGGGCGTCGCCCAAAAATTCTCGCCTCCTGCGGCCTCCAACGATACATGAGTCCTATGAGCACCAACCGACTCGACGATCAGCGCCATCTGGCGCGCGCCATCGAACTGTCCCGCGAGCATATGGAGGAAGGGGCCGGCGGTCCTTTCGGCGCCGTGATCGTGCGTGACGGCAAGGTTCTGGCCGAGGGGTGGAACCAGGTCACCTCCGCCAAGGACCCGACGGCCCACGCCGAGGTCACGGCCATCCGGCGCGCCTGCGAGGCCATCGGCGATCATTCGCTGGAGGGCGCGACGCTCTATACCAGCTGCGAGCCGTGCCCCATGTGCCTCGCCTCCGCCTATTGGGCCAGGGTGGGCCGCATCGTCTATGCCAACACGCGGCAGGATGCGGCGGAGATCGGTTTCGACGACAGCCTGATCTACGACGAGATCCCCAAGCCCATCTCGGAGCGTCTCATTCCCATGGACCACCAGCCGAGCCTGGAGGCCAGGGCCGTGTTCGATGCCTGGGCGGACAAGCCGGACAAGATCGCCTATTAATGGCCGGCCGGGTGGCAGCGCCCGGCCGCGCTTCCTATCTGAGCCTCAACGATCACAGACCGAGACCATCCCATGCCCCGCGTCACCACCATCGTCCGCAAGCCCGCCGTGAAGGCCGACCGCGTCGTCGACACCGTCTCCCTCGACCATGCGGCCAGAAACCGCCGCCATGGGGCGCTGAAGGGCGAGGGCGGCACCGAGATCCATCTCGACCTCGACATGGAGACCACCATCAACGACGGCGACGCCCTGCGGCTCGAGGGCGGACAGCTGGTCCAGGTGAAGGCGGCGGCGGAGTCTCTGCTGGAGGTGAGGGCCGAGAACCCCTTGCGCCTCATGCGCCTCGCCTGGCATCTCGGCAGCAACCATGGGCTTGCCGAGCTCACGAATGATGCCCTCTACATCGAGAACAACCCGGCCCTTGCGGAACTGGCCCGCGGTCAGGGCTGCACGGTGACTCCGGTGGAGCGCCCCTTCCGGCCGGAGCGCAGCACCCATGTGTGCGATCACGACCATGGGCATCATCACCATGATCATGGCCATGCGCACAGCCACGACCATTCCCATGCGCACAGCCATGACCACGGGCATTCTCACGGCCACGATCATGCGCACGACCACAAGCATGATCACGACCACCATGATCATGCCCATCACGAGCACGGTCCCGGCTGCGGATGCGGTCACCATCATCACGGCCACAAGCACGATCACTGATCGCGCCCGAAGCTTCCGTTCTTCACGACCATGTCCAAGACCACCCGCGCGACCTTAGCCCTGCAGCAGGCCGGCGTGTCCTTTACGGTTCATGCCTACGACTACGACCCGAACGCGGAGCGCATCGGCCTGCAGGCCGCTGAGGCCATGGGAGCCGATCCGTCGTGCGTGCTCAAGACCCTGATGGTGCTGGTGGACAACAGGCCGGCCTGCGTGATCCTGCCCTCCGACCAGGAGGTCAACCTGAAGAAGCTGGCCGCAGCATTGGGCGGCAAGGCGGCCCAGATGATGAAGCCTGCGGATGCGGAGCGCATCACCGGCTACCATGTGGGCGGCATCAGTCCCTTCGGCCAGAAGAAGCGCGTGCCGACCCTGCTGGAGCAATCGGCCTTCGAGCACGCGAGCGTCTTCATCAACGGGGGGCAGCGCGGCCTGCAGGTGAAGCTCGATCCGCGCGATGCCGCCGCGGCCCTGAGTGCGAAGACCGCGGCCCTGATCTGAAGCGGCCTTCAGATCAGGAGGCCATGGTAATCAAGGAAGGCGAGTTTGTCCTTGATCGCCGTCAGGGGCTCCGGGGCGGCGGGGTGAGTCGTCACATCGCCGACCCAGTCGGAAGCGTCGCTCAGAAATTGCTCGAGGTCGAAGTGACAGGGGTCTCCGATCACAGACTCGACTGCATCCGCGAGCTTCGGCGCCGTGTCCTGGAAGAAGTCGATCGCCTCGTCCGTGAGCACGTCCTGAAAATCCGCCGGCGCGGAGCCGAGGGAGCCGGCAAGGTCGAGGACTGCTTCGGCAGCCACCCGCGCGATCGGGCTCTCGGAGGCTGCGAGCGCCTGACCGATCGTGCCCAGCCAGCTGACGAACCCGGCGATCTCCTGCTGATCGGGCGTGATGCTGCCTTCTTCGATGCGGGCGATTGCGCCCTGGACGATCTGCCCCACATCGGCCTCCAGCAGGAGCTCCGGACGGTTGTTGACGACAGCGATCTGGTAGAGCATCGCCAGAACCGCCCCACCCGCATAAAGATCGCCTTCTCCCGTCACCTCGTCTGCGGGCTGCTCCAGAATTCTCTTGATCAGCACGAGATCGGCCCGAGCGCGCACCAGCGTGTCAGGCTGGTCATATGCTTGGTCGTGAGCGAGGAACAGCTCATCGAGGCCGTCCTTCGGCGGGACGGCGTAGTTTCCCGCTTCGTCGTCGCCGACGACCACGCCGCCCGACCAGTTCGGACCCCCGTATTGACCATAGGTCGGAACGGGTATGTCTCCGGGACCTTCCGTGAGCTGAAGCCAGTTGATCAGCATGGATCCATCCTCACCTGACGCGTGTGACTCCGGGACGGGGTGGTCAGGTCGAGCACTCAGGTCACAGGCTCAATCGGGCGACATTGCGGTAGCCTGGCCTTGGGCAGGCAAACGTCTTCAATCGTGTGTGACACCGACGGTCACTTATTTTCCTTGAGATCGCGGTCACCATATTGGAAAAGCCTGTAGTCAGGACCCAAGGTCGGAAAACGCTCCTAAAATGCCAGCTTCAAGATGACCCAGAAATTTTTCACCGTGGCCCCCATGATGGACTGGACCGACCGGCATTGCCGGGCGTTCCACCGCGTTCTGTCGCGCCGGGCGCGGCTCTATACGGAGATGGTCACCACGGGGGCGGTCATTCACGGGCCGCGGGAGCGGCTTCTCGGGTTCAGCGACGCTGAGCATCCGGTGGCGGTGCAGCTTGGCGGGTCCGATCCGAAGGATCTGGCGGAAGCCGCCCGGATCTGCGCCGATTTCGGCTATGACGAAATCAACCTCAATGTGGGCTGCCCCTCGGATCGGGTGCAGAACGGCCGCTTCGGCGCCTGCCTGATGCAGGAGCCGGTCCTGGTGGGCGAATGCGTGGCGGCCATGAAGGCGGCCGTCTCCCTGCCGGTGACGGTGAAATGCCGGATTGGCGTCGACGACCAGGACACGGAGGAGGCGCTGGATCGCCTCACGGATTGCGTGGTCGCTGCCGGCTGCGACGAGCTGACGGTCCATGCCCGCAAGGCTTGGCTGCAGGGCCTGTCGCCGAAGGAAAACCGGGACATTCCGCCCCTCGACTACCCTAGGGTCTATCGCCTGAAGCAGGCCCGCCCGGATCTGCCGATTGCCATCAATGGCGGCATCAAGACGATGGTCGAGGTGCATGAGCACCTGAAGCATGTGGACGGCGTGATGCTCGGCCGCGTGGCCTACCACGAGCCCGAAATCCTGCTCGGCGTGGATCCCGAGCTTTATGGCGAAGCCGCACCCGCCGCCGACGGGTTCGAGGCGGTCGAGGCCTATGAGCCTTACATTGCAGAGCAGCTGGCAAGAGGCGAGCGCCTGCACACCATCACCCGCCACATGCTCGGCCTCTTCACCGGCCGTCCCGGCGCGCGCGCCTATCGCCGCCACCTCGCAACGGAGGCGGTGAAGCCGGGCGCGAACCTGCAGACGTTGCGCGATGCGGTAGCGCATGTGACGCGGGAGACGGCTGCTCCTGCGCTCAACGCTGCAGAATAAGGGTCGAAGGTCGTCCCGGACGCCGCAGGGGATCGCTGGGTCGAATGACGAGTGCGGCGCTGCAGCCCTCCTCCCCTTTGTAGGAAGGAGTTGGAGGTGGGGGTGCTGGTGCCTGACCTAAACAGGCTATCGCTCACATCCTCACCCGGCCGCTGCGCGGCTGCCCCTCCCCCAAAAGGGGGAGGGAAATGCGCGTTCCACCCTGCACCCGATCCCGGATCTCCGCTGCGCTTCGTCCGGGATGAATCCCTTCTAGTTCGCGTTTTCCTTGGCCCGCATGATCAGCCGGTTGCCCCGCACCTCGTAGGAGCCGAGCCGCTCGAGAAAGCTCATGCCGAGCAGATTGGCGTGGAGCACCCCCGTGCGGGCAATGAGCGCACGGACATTGCGCTCGGTGATCGAGCCGACGGTCAGGCTCTCGATGACCACGGGGGCGGCAAGCGCCGCGCCGTTGGCGGTCGAGACGGGAATGGAATAATTCAGCGTCTCAGGCCTGAAGCCCAGCGCCGCCGCGTTCTCCGCCCGCAGGACCACGGTGCTGGCTCCCGTGTCGAAGATGAAGCGGGTCTCATTGCCGTTCACCTCGCCCTGCACCAGGAAGCTGCCGTCCATCCGCCGTGCCGCCACCACCTCGCCCTCGGGCGTGCTGACGGTTCGGCCGACCGCGATGTCGCCGATGGCGCGGTCCAGCACCGTCTGCAGTTCGTCGCGGGAGGCATAGGTGACGAGGAGGGCGATGAGAACGCCGCCGCTCACCGCAACGGACTGCACCCCGTAGGTCCAGTGCCGCGCAAAGCCTTCGACGATGGAGGCCGCCATGAGAAGGGAGAGGCCGGCGAGGCCCAGCAGACCTGCGGCTTCGAGGGCCGTGAACTCGCCGATGGCGTCCTCGGCGAAGAGCCCCACCAGAAGGGCGCCGATCAGAAGAAGCAGGCCAGCCCCGCGGATCCCCGGCATCAATCGGCCTTGCCGGGTTCGGACGCGAACGGAGATTCGAGGGCAAAGGCCTGGCGCATGCGCTCCGGCAGCTCGGCCATGATCTGCTGGCGCTCCTCTTCCGGGATGCGGTACCAGCGGGTGATCTCCTCGCGCGTGCGGCCGCAGCCTTCGCAGAGCCCCGTGTCGGAATCGAGGGTGCAGACGCGGATGCAAGGGCTGGAAACACGGGTCATCTGAGCGCGCTTTGTTTAGCGAAGTGGGTCCGTTTCGCCGCCAAAAAGCGCGGCCATGCAAAGAGGAGATGCGATCCCACGTCAGTGGAAGCAGTTCTCTTCATGTTGTTATACCGGAAGAACGGTCAAGAGGCCGATCAGCGCGGCGATCTCCGCCACCTGCTGGGCGGCGCCGGCGATGTCCCCCGTCTGCCCGCCGAGATGGTGCGCCGCGAAGCGCGTAAGGGCGAGGCCCGAGAGGCCGGACAGCGCCAACATCAGGGCGATACCGGCCAGGGGCAGGCCGCCGAACGATCCCAGCATGATCGTGATCACACCGGCGATTCCTGCCGCAAGCCAGAACGTCTCCCGCGCCGGCTGCCCGACGGCCTGTGACATGCCGTCCCGCCGGGCCGGAGGCAGGAACACGAGGGGCATCAGGCCCGCCGTGCGGGAGAGGGAGGCCGTGACGAGGATCGCGGCGATCACGGCTCCCTCGTCGATGCGCGAGGCCAGGGCAGCGAGGGATGCGATCCGCAAGGCGAGCACGAGGAACAGGGCCGAGGCGCCGAAGGAGCCGATCCGGCTGTCGCGCATGATGTCCAGGCGCCTCTCGATGGTCGTGGCGCCGCAGCTGTCGGCGGTGTCGGCAAGACCGTCCTCGTGGAGCGCACCGGTGGTCAGCACCATGGCGACGACCGACAGGATGGCGGCAAGCCAGGGACCGAGATCGAGCAGGATGGCGAGGCCGAACACCGCCGCCGGCAGGAGACCGAGCAGGAGGCCTGCGACGGGAATCATCCGGACGAGACGCGGAAAGCTCGGCAGCGCATGGGCGTCCTGCTCCCACGGCAGGGCTGGCACGGGAAGGCGGGAATAGAAGCGAACGCAATGGGCTAGGTCGGTTGCCGCCGCCTGCCACGCGCTCATGGTGGCGGCCTCACCCCGTTCAAATTGCTCCGACATGCTTCACCCCGCGTGCATGGGCCGTTATAGGTCACGCCTCTTCGCGTTCTGCAATGCCCCATGGGCCGGAGCCCTCCATGTCTGATGCCGTGTCCTCACCTTTCGACGATATCCGCCGCCTGATCACGACCATGCCGGGTCCGGACGAGGCCGCCGTCGAGGCCGTGCGGATGCGCGACCGGCAGCTCACCAAGCCTGCCGGAAGTCTCGGGCGCCTGGAATGGATCGCCGAATGGCTCGCGGCCTGGCAGGCCAAGCCCACGCCCAGCGTCGACCGTCCGCTCGTCTGCGTGTTTGCGGCAAGCCACGGGGTGACCGCCAAGGGCGTGTCGGCTTTCCCCTCCGACGTGAACCGCCAGATGCTGGAGAACTTCGCGGCCGGCGGCGCGGCGATCAACCAGATCTGCGCCGCCTATGGCCTGGGCTTCAAGGTGTTCGATCTCGCCATCGACATGCCGACCGGCGACATCACCGAGACCGATGCCATGGACGAGAAGTCCTGCGTCGCCACCATGGCGTTCGGCATGGAGGCGATTGCCGGCGGCACGGATCTCCTCGCCATCGGCGAGATGGGCATCGGCAACACGACCATCGCGGCGGCGATCTACACGGCCCTGTACGGCGGGCCGGCCGAGCACTGGGTCGGGCGCGGCACGGGAGTCGACGACGAGGGCCTCCGGCGCAAGGTCGCGGCGGTCGAGGCGGCCATCGCCCATCATGGCGACCACCTGAAGGATCCGCTCGAAGTGCTGCGCCGTCTCGGCGGTCGCGAGATCGCCGCCATGGCAGGCGCGATCCTGGCCGCACGGCAGCAGCGCATTCCGGTGGTGCTCGACGGCTATGTGGCGACCGCCGCCGCGGCCATCCTCCACGCCATCCATCCCTCGACCATCGATCACTGCATCGCCGGCCATCTCAGCGCCGAAGGCGCGCATCAGGACGTGCTCGGCCGTCTCGGCAAGATCCCGCTTCTGGCGCTCGGAATGCGGCTCGGTGAAGGATCCGGCGCGGCTTTGGCCGCCGGCCTCGTGAAGGCGGCGGCTGCGGTTCATCGCGACATGGCCACCTTCGGGCAGGCAGGAGTCTCCGAGCGCCTGTCGTGAGATTTGGTCGCCGCCGCTCCGGACCGAGCGGCATCACCTCCCTGATTGCCGCGCTGGCGCTGGCCGGCGGGGCCGCAATCGTGCTGAAACCGAGCGGGCGCTCGCTGAAGGGCCGGGCTCAGGTCACCGATGGCGACACCATCCGCATCGGCGAAGCGCGCATTCGCCTGAAAGGAATCGACGCGCCCGAAATGGAGCAGCGCTGCTCCCGGGCCGGCCGCTCCTATGCCTGCGGCGAGACGGCCCGGCGGGCGCTGATCGACCTCGTGTCCGGCGAGATCGTCCGCTGCCGCGCCGCCGGGCGCGACCGCTACCAGCGGGTTCTCGCCCGCTGCACGGTCGACGGGAAGGATATCGGCACGCACATGGTGGAGAGCGGCTGGGCGGTCTCCTACGGGCGCGATTACGATGCCGAGGAGGCCCGTGCCCAGGAACGCGGTGTGGGGCTCTGGGAGGGCGAGTTCGAGCGCCCGCAGGACTGGCGCCGGGAGAATGCATCGCGCGGCTGATCTCAGCCGAGGGCTGCGGCTCCGAGCGAGGCCGAGAAGGTGAGCAGGACCAGGGCCGCACCGCGCTGGATGGTCTGCGGGCGGATTAAAAAGCCCGGCTGCGACAGGGCCGATCCGAAGCCGATCCACCCCAGCGCGATGGGCACGATCACCGCGGCGAAGACGCTCATGGCCTGGATGAAGGCGCTGGAGGTCTGGAAGGTCGCCTCGGGAAAGACGACGGCGGCAAACAGAAGCGCCTTCGGGTTGAGCAGCGTCGCCGTGAAGACGCGGCGTGGACCAAAGCCCGATCCGCTGAGCGCCTCTCCAGCCCTCGACCATAGACCCCAGGCGACCGCCACCAGATAGGCCGCACAGGCGAGCCTGAGGGCCGGCTTCAGCCAGGGCAGGGCGGCCGAGGCGGGTTCCAGGAACAGGCCCCAGCCGGCGATCGCAAGGGCGTAGCCGCACAGCTCCGCGGGCACCAGCGGCAGCGATCGGCGGAAGCCGGCCTGCGCGCCCGAACTGGCCAGCAGCGTGTTGGTTGGGCCCGGCGTCGCAAGAACAGCGGCCACGGCCGGCACGAAGGTGAGGAGATCGATCATGGGCTGCTTCTAGGCGCCTCCCGGGCGGCTCGCCTTGATCCGCCTCAAAGCCCGTCTCGATAAAGGCTCACCGAATTCCTATCTGACGGGGATGAATCCCCGTCCGAATTTCGACGCTCTCGCCGCGCAGCTGCGGGCCTGCCGCATCTGCCGCGATGCGCCGCGCTACGGCACGGCCTTGCCCCATGAGCCGCGTCCGATCTTCCAGGGCAGCGCCACCGCGCGCCTGTGCATCGCCAGCCAGGCCCCCGGCACGCGGGCCCACGCCAGCGGCATCCCGTTCGCCGACCGGTCCGGCTCACGGCTGCGCAACTGGCTCGGCATGGATGAGGAGACGTTCTACGATGCCTCCAAGGTCGCCATCGTGCCGATGGGCTCCTGCTTTCCGGGCCAGGATGCGAAAGGGGGCGATCTCGGGCCGCGTCGCGAATGCGCCGAGGCCTGGCGCCAGCCCCTGTTTCAGGCCCTACCCGATCTCGACCTTGTCCTGCTGATCGGCCAGTATTCGCAGGCCTGGCACCTGGGCGAGAACTTCAGGGACGGGCTCACCGAGACGGTGAGGCGCTGGCGCGACATCCTGAGCCATCCGCAAAAGCCCCGCATCCTGCCCCTGCCGCATCCCTCCTGGCGCAACAACGGATGGCTCAGGAAGAACCCCTGGTTCGAGGCCGACCTGCTGCCGACGCTGCAGAAGGAAGTTCGGGAACTGCTCAGAGACGGGAGTCAATAAAGATCAACAAGTTTACCGGAATATACATCAGGACGAATGAGCAATAACAATAATACTGGAGACGATATTTGGAACGATCAGTCTTGCGTAGCGTTTATTTAAATCAGATCAGGTAATTTCATGACATATGTTCCTTATCGAGACGGCCCCATCTTCGACGGGCGCCCCATGCGCCAGGTCCAGGCAAAATGGAGCCGCCTTTCGCTGTCGGATCTCGCACAGATCAAGACCGAGGACCAGCTGATTGCCACGGTGGAAGAGCGCTACGGGCTGCCCGTCTGGATTGCGGCGCGGGACGTCGAGATCTGGCGCCAGGATCGGCATTCCTGATCGGACCGACCTGATCACCGACCGCATGGATGCGAACTTCGGTTCGTGCATGGCGGCCTGCACGGACGTTGTTCACGAAGGAATCATCCCATGAAAGCCCATCACTACACCGTCGGAGATCAAGTTCTTTATACGGAGCAGCGCTTTCCTCATCTCGTCTGCCGCCAACCCTTCACCATCGTCGGATGCCTGGATTCGAGACGGGTCGAGCCGCAGTACCGGATCCGCTCGACTGTCCGTCGCTTCGATTGCGTGGCGAGCGAGGATGAACTCAGCCGGGTTGCATCGCCGATCGGGGTGTTCCGGGAGTCGGAGGTGTCCGGCCTGCTGGATTTCCCCGAGATGGACGATCCCGCAAACCTCAACCTCGTTCCATGGATGAGCCTGCCCCGCCGGGCCCGGCACCGGAACGAGCAGCCTCGCCTGTTCAGGCAGTAAGGGCCTCGTCGCCTGCCGCGGCATCCCGCCCGATTCCGTTCTTTGAAGGAGGTCTCCTTGTCCAATTATCTATATGCCCGTGGCCAGCACGTGACGTTCACGGGCAAGCGCCTGATGAGCCCCTCATGGAGCGGAGACTTCGTCATCACCAAGCTGCTGCCCTCCGGCGGCGAAGAGCCCCGTTACGAGATCAGGCGGACTGGGGAGATCTACAGCCGCGCAGCCAGGGAAAGCGACCTGACGGCCCGGTTCGAGGACTCGCAGCCCACCGGTCTCTGAAGCACTTGACGATCCGAGCCGGCCTCGACATCGGAGGGCTGCTTCATCGATCCCTGGTGTAGCGGCATTTTCCCAGATTCTTCCGCGGCCGATCCATGCCAGCGGATCGTGCGAATCCGGACGGCCGCGTCCGCAGAACACTGGACCGGGTCATCCGCGTCGACGATCCGCTGCTCTCGGGATTGAGCATCGGATGGATCCCAAAGTGGAATCCACTTTTGGGTCCGATGCTCTATGTTCGGGCTCGACGATAAGGAGCTTGGACAGCATGAGCCCGACGACCCTGCACTGCACCGTCGACGGACCGGTCGCGACGATCACCCTCGCCCGACCCGACAAGATGAACGCGTTCAACGCCACCATGCATGCCGAGCTGCGCGACGCGCTCGATCAGTGCGAGAGTGACGACACCGTGCGCGTGGTGGTGCTGACCGGGGAGGGACGAGCCTTCTCGTCGGGACAGGACCTGACGGTCGATCTCACACGCGACGCGCAGGGACGCCTCGACCTCGGACCTGCCCTGGAGCGGGACTACAATCCGCTCATCCTCAGGCTTTCCAACTACCCGAAGCCCATCATCGCGGCGCTTAACGGCCCGGCCGTCGGGGCCTCCATGAACATCGCGCTCGCCTGCGACATCGTCGTGGCGGCCCGCTCCGCCTATCTGCAGGAGGCCTTCGCCAAGATCGGCCTGATCCCCGATGCCGGCGGCACCTGGATCCTGCCGCGCCTGATCGGCCCCAAGCTCGCGCTCGCCCTCATGCTCAGCGCCGAATCCGTTCCCGCCGAGGAGGCGCAGCGCATGGGGCTCGTCTACAAGGTGTTCGAGGACGCCTCCTTCGCGGTCGATGTAGCGGCCTTCGCGTCCAAGCTTGCCGCAGGTCCCGGTCTCTCCTACCGCCTGACCAAGCAGGCGGTGGCGCAGAGCCTCTCGAACGATCTGGAAGCGCAGCTCAAGCTCGAGGCGAAGCTGCAGAGCGAGGCGGGATCGAGCGACGACTTCATGGAGGGCGTCGCGGCCTTCCGCGAGAAGCGCGCACCGCGCTTCCAGGGACGCTGAGGGAAGAGCCATGCGCCCCACCTACTGGATTCTCGGCCTCGCCACCTTGAGCATCGTGATCGGCCTGTTCATGTCGCGGGATCCCGAGCGCGCCGAGCGGCTCTCGCAGATGTACCGGGACGCGGCTCTCACCGGCGAGGCCCGGCAGATGGCCCTCATGGGCCTTGCCGTCGCCATCGGCGCCTTCGTGGTGTACCTGACGATGACCCGGCGCTGACGCTCTGCCGTTCGTCCCGGTTTGTTCACGGTGCATTCAACTAACTTGGCCTTATTCTCTGGCATGATCCCGCAGAAGCGGGTCGCAGAGGGGCCTGAACCGTGCTTTCCCTGAAACGTGCCGTCGTTTTTGCTGCCTTCACACTGGTGGCAGCCTTTGGTCAGGCCTCCGTCGCCCTTGCCCAGGATCGCCTCGCTCTCGTGGTCGGACAGGGCGCCTATGAGGGGCGCAATCTTGCAACCGCCGCCAACGACGCGGGCCTGATCGCCCAGACCCTGACCAGTGCCGGGTTCGAGGTTGTCCAGGGGCGCGACCTCAACGCCAACGACCTGCGCAGCCTTGTCCGCGACTTTCTCGACAAGGTGGAGAGCCTCGAAGCCGGCGCGACGGTGATGGTCTATCTGGCCGGGCACGGGGTCCAGCTCGAAGGCGACAACTACCTGCTGCCCGTCGATGCCCGCATCCAGCGCGACGCGGACATCGCCATCGAGGGCTTCCGCCTCTCGGACCTCGTCCGCTCCCTCGAGCGGAGCCCGGCCCGGGTGAGGGTGGTGGCGGCCGACATGGCGCGGGAATACCCGCTCGGCTCCATGGGCGAGCCCATCGCCAAGGGTCTGTCCCTGATCGAGCCGCCCGCCGGTTTCCTGATGGCCTTCTCCTCGGCACCCAACATCGTGGCCACGGACGGGTCCGGTCCCTACGGCGCCTATGCCACGGCGCTGGTCGAGATGATCCGCCAGCCGGGCCTGGGCCTCGACGAGGTTTTCGCCCGCACGCGCCTTCGGGTGCACGAGGCCACGAACGGCCTGCAGATCCCCTGGCATTCGGCCAATCTCGGCGATGCCTCCTTCGTGTTCTTCGAGCAGGCGGACGCCTCTGCGGCGCCGCTGGTGCGCGAGGTGCGCCGCATCGAAGAGGTGCCGGCCGAGGAGGCCTATGCCATCGTGGTCGAGCGCGACACGATCCAGGATTACCAAGCCTTTCTGCGCCGCCATCCCGATCATCGCCTCGCCCGCCGCGTGTCGGCGCTCCTCGTTGCCCGTCGGGAGGCCGTCGTCTGGCGCCGGACCGTCACGCGCAACACGCGCGAGGCCTATTGGACCTATCTGCGTGCCTATCCGAAAGGCCCGCATGCAGCGGATTGCCGCCGCAGGCTCGCCCGCCTTTCAGCCCCCCATGCTCCGCCGGCGGTCTTCGAGGAGGTGATCTACGAGGACCTGCCGCCGATCCAGGACGTCGAGCGCATCGAGGTGGTGGAGGTGGTGACGATCATCCGCGACGTGCCGCCGCCGCGCCTGCCGGTCCATTTCCTGCCGCGATGGGATGAGGACGACGAGGACTTCATCACCATCATCCGCGAGCCGCCGCCGCCGCCGATCATGGCCGGCATCCTGCCGATCCCGGTTGCGATCCCCTTGCCGTATCGGGCGCGTCCGCCCCGCCACTTCTACCAGCCGATCGCACCCAGGACCCCGAGGGGCCCGGTCGCCATTCCCGTGCGGGCGCCATACATCTTCGATCGGATCGATGAGCCCCTCCCGCGGCCGCGCCGCAACCTGCGCCCCGAGCAGCCTCGCGTGCCGAGGCAGCCCGGCCTCGCGGCGCCCCTCGAGCCGATCCCGGTCTCGGTCGATCCGAGAGCCCCTCGCGAGGGCAGGGATGTTCGTCCGGGCGAGCCTTTGCGCGTGCGCCCCGGCCGTATTCCCTCCCGGCCGATCCCGCTCATCGGGGACGGGCAGGAGCGTCCGCGCCCGAACCGCCCTGGGATCGCAGAGCCGGAGGAGCGCCCCGACAGGCGCAATCGTGATCGGGAAGAGATCCGGCCCGAGGCTCCCGTTCGCGGTGCGGCGCGCCCGCGTGACCCGAGGCTCGATGCGGATGAGATCCTGCCGCGTCAGCCGCGGCCGGACCGGCCGCGGATCGAGGTCGAGCGCGAGCGCCCGGATCGGGACAGGGCTGCCCGTGAGCCCGAGCGCCGGGACCCGCGTATCAGGCCGGAGAGGCCCGATCCGGAAAGGGCTGAGCGGACGCCGGTGATCGGGCTGCCCCGGATCGAGGATCGCCGTCCCCGTCGTGACGACGATGAGCCGCCCCGTCGGCGCATCGAGCGGCCCGAAGCCGTGGAGAGGCAGGATCGGGAGGAGAGGCCTGTCCGCCTGCCACGTCCTGCTCCGCGCGATGAGCCGCGCCTGGATCGTCCATTCCGTGACTTCGCCCCTCGGGAGATCGAGCGCCCCGAGAGGCGCGCGCGGCCCTTCTTCGAGGAGCGTGCCGCGCCGCGTCGTGTCGAACGGCCGGACATGCCCGCATTCCAGCCCAGGCCGATGCCCCGCATGGAGGCTCCCCCGCGGATGGAGAGGGCTGTGCGCGAGCCGCCAAGAGCCTTCGAGCAGCCCCGTCCTGGACGGGACATGGACAGGCCGCCTCGCGAGCGGCCCGCCTTCGAGGCACCACGGCGGCAGGGTGGCGACAGCCGCGCCCAGCGCTGCCTGCCAGGACGGCCCTGTCCGCAGGAGCGCTGACCCAAGACGGCAGAACGCCGGAGCTTTCGGGCTCCGGCGTTCTGCTTTGAACGGCGATAGATCTGCGGCTTACTTGTCGAGCCGGGCAATCAGGCTCGACGTGTCCCAGCGGTTGCCGCCCATTTTTTGAACTTCCGCGTAGAACTGGTCGACGATGGCCGTGACGGGCAGGCTGGCGCCGTTCTTGCGCGCCTCGCCCAGCACGATGGACAGGTCCTTGCGCATCCAGTCCACGGCAAAGCCGAAATCGAACTTGCCCTGGTTCATGGTCTTGCCCCGGTTCTCCATCTGCCAGGAACCGGCGGCCCCCTTGGAGATCACGTCCAGCACCGCCTCGATGTCGAGGCCGGCCTTCTTGCCGAAGTGAATCCCCTCGGCCAGCCCCTGCACGAGGCCGGCGATGCAGATCTGGTTGATCATCTTGGTGAGCTGGCCGGAGCCCGTGGGGCCCAGCAGCCGGCAGGCGCGGGCAAAGCTCATGATCACCGGCTCGGCCTTCCCGTAAGGCTCCGCGTCGCCGCCGCACATCACCGTGAGAACCCCGTTCTCCGCGCCGGCCTGTCCGCCGGAGACCGGAGCGTCGATGAAGGCGAAGCCTTTCTCCGCGGCGGCGGCGGAGAGCTCGCGGGCCACTTCCGCCGAGGCGGTGGTGTGGTCGACGAAGATTGCCCCTGAGCTCATGCCCTGAAAGGCGCCATCCGACCCCAGCGTCACCTGCCGCAGGTCGTCGTCGTTGCCCACGCAGGCGAATACGATCTCCTGGCCCTGGGCCGCCTCGCGCGGGGTCTGGGCGGCGCGTCCGCCGTTCTCCGACACCCACTTGTCCGCCTTCGCGCCCGTGCGGTTGTAGACCGTCACCTCGTGGCCCTTGTCCTTGAGGTGGCGCGCCATGGGATAGCCCATTACGCCAAGTCCGAGGAATGCAACCTTCGCCATCGTTCGCTCCCTGAATCCTGTTTCGGTTCTAGGAAGAGAGGAGGCCAGGGTCAAACGGCACTACTTGATATCGAAGGAAAAATATTTGGCCCGGATGCGGTCATAGGTGCCGTCGCCCTGCACCTCGGCGATGGCGCGGTTGAACCGTTCGCGCAGCGCCTCGTCCTCCTTGCGCAGGCCGATGCCGTAGGATTGGTGCCGGTAGGCCGGATCCTTGGGCGTGTCCCCGAGGACGTGGCAGCAACTGCCCTCGCGGGATTCGAGAAACCGGGTGAGCAGGCGCTTGTCGCCGAAGACCGCATCGAGGCGCCCGACGAGGAGGTCGAGATTGGCTTCGTCGGCCTTGGCGTAAACCTCGATCTGCGAGTCCTTGTAGAACTCTCTCAAGTAGGTTTCGTGATCGCTGCGGTCCGTCGTGCCGATCGTCCTGCCGGCAAGAGCCGCCGGCGAAACCTCGCCGGGAGCCGTCTCCTTGGAGCCGATGAAGATCGCCGGAATGCGGTAGTAGGCCTCTGAGAAGGCGATCCGCTTCCTGCGCCGGTCCGTGATTTCCACCGACGACATGATGGCATCGTACTCCCGGTCCAGGAGGCCTCGGACGAGGCCGTCCCACTCGCGCTGGACGAGCTCACACTGGACCTTCATGGCCTCGCAGAGGCTCTTGAGCAGATCGACCTCGAAGCCCTGCAGCTCGTTGTTGGGATCGATGAAGTTGAAGGGCGGGTAGGCGCCCTCCACGGCGACGCGGATCACATCCTGCGGCGCAGGCGCCTGTGCCTGCGACAGGCATGGACCGATGCCCAGCCCGAGCAGCAGCCCGGCAGCAATCGCCAGTCTTCGTCCCAGCCCCTGTACGCTCACGGCAGCCCAGCCCAAATGGTTCAGTTCGATATCACTTGAAAATACTGAACAGTCAAATGACAGGCTGTCTCAGTACTTGCTGGCGGCAGTAG
This sequence comes from Microvirga sp. jy35, assembly GCF_056148915.1. Lineage (NCBI taxonomy): Bacteria > Pseudomonadati > Pseudomonadota > Alphaproteobacteria > Hyphomicrobiales > Methylobacteriaceae > Microvirga > Microvirga sp. jy35. The sequence continues at coordinate 88,351 of NZ_JBWBEW010000020.1, forward strand.
AAAGCAGCTTATCCGCCCGTGACGCTCATGTGGCGGCTGAGCGCCGGGCGGGAGTGGCGCCGGTCGATGATGAAGTCGTGCCCCTTGGGCTTGCGCGCAATGGCCTCGACGATGGCCTGGTCGAGCATGTTGTTGCT
>NZ_JBWBEW010000021.1:0-80586 GCF_056148915.1 Microvirga sp. jy35
GGCCAGGAGGATGCAGCCATCCCCCTCGACCTCGCAGCCGCCCTCGCCGACACCGACGGTTCCGAAGTGCTCACGGTGGTGATCGGCAACCTGCCCGAGGGCGCCCGCCTCTCGGCCGGCCTCAACAACGGCAATGGATCCTGGACCCTTACGCCCGGGCAACTGATCAACCTGGAGCTGATCCCGCCTGCCAACTGGAGCGGCACCGCAACCCTCACCGTGCAGGCTCACGCACGCGAGACCTCCAACGGCAGCGTCGCCACCACCGAAGCCACTCTGCAGGTTCAGATCGCCGCCGTGGCCGATGCACCGCGCATAGAGGCGAGGGATGTGACAGGTCGGGAGGACACGACCATCACGCTCGACTTGTCGGCGGCCCTTACAGACGCCGATGGATCGGAGACCATGATCGTGAGCATCCTCGGCATTCCGGACGGCTTCACGCTGTCCGCCGGCACCGCACGCGGCGAAGGCGAGTGGCGTGTGCCGGCCGGAGATCTGCAGGGCCTGAAACTGATGCCTCCGGAGGACTGGAATGGCACGTTGAACCTGACGATCCAGGCCACCAGCACCGAGACGGGTTCCTCAGGCTCCGCCATGGGCAGCAAGCCGTTCACGGTGACGATCGATCCGGTGAACGATGGGCCGGAGCTGACCCTGACCGCCGCGGAGCATGCGGAGTCCGGTGACCACCAGGCGGAGGCCATCGGCATTGCGCATGCACAGGATATCGACAGCACGCAGCTCAAGGGCGCCGTCATCACGCTCTCCGGAGCGCAGCCGGGCGACAGGCTCGATCTCGAAGGCTTCACCCTGCACAGCGAGAACGGACACACGATGATCGGTGGCACCGGGATCGAGCTGATTGGGGGAGCCTATGCGGACGGGTCGGGGACCCTGACCCTCAGCGGTCATGCCTCCCCCGAGACCTACGCGGCCGTGCTGCAGTCCCTGATGCTCGAGAGCGGGGATCGATCAGGACTGGCCGCCGGCACCCGCAGCATCGGGGTCGTGCTGTTCGACAGCGATGGCGCTTCTTCGGCGCCGCAATCCGTGGATGTGGTGGTCGACGAGGCGAAACCTGTGGAAGCGCAAGGGCAGGACATCGCCGCCCCGGGCTTCGAGACGACGCAGAACGGTGCCGGATCGGACATCATCCTCCTGATGGCCGATGAAGGCACCGACATGAGCCAGGGCGCGAACGGTTCATGGACGGAGCAGATCGACAGCGATCACTCCTCGGGTGCCTCCCACTCCGTGGCCAGCTTCGACCAGCCAACTGCGGACGGCATCCAGGGGATCGATGATCTCCAAGCCGACGCATCTCGGATACACTGGGCCTGATCATCGGCAGGCGGAGCGGCGCATGCGAGGGCGCCACTCCGCCGAAGCAGCCTCATTGGGTGCCTGGGGTCGGCACGATTGGCACATCCGCAGGTGCGGTTTTGTCGTCGGAGGGCGTGTCGTCCTCCAAAGGTTCGAGAGGATCCAGCGAAGGCAGCTCGGGCAGGGGCCCCGGAACATCGGGCGGTTGCTCTGAAGGCTTTGGCGTATCGGACATGGGATCTCCATTCACGGGGTTGCTCCCTTGGGAAAGCGCAGGCGCCCGACGCGTTCCCCTTGAAAGGCATATTGTCGCCGATCGAGGGCACTGGCGTGTCATGCAAGGCGTGCCGGAACCCTGGTCGGACTGAGCCGTTGCCTCACGTTCACTGCCGAACAATGCACCCGTGTGCCCGCTGCGTTGATGCTCTGTGCGGCGGTCGTGTCACCTTAGCCTGATTGCTCTCAAGCGGGGCGGTCGGTCTCTGCCGTGCCGAGGGAGGTCCCGATTGAGTGCAAGCCAGAATCAGCCATCGCCCGCGCTCGAGAAGATCCCGATCACCCTCACGGTCAATGGTGAGGCCAGGACTGTGGAGGTTCTGCCCTGGACTGTCCTTCTCGATCTCCTGCGCGATCATTTCGGTCTGACTGGGACCAAGAAGGGTTGCGATCATGGGCAATGCGGCGCCTGCACGGTGCTGGTCGACGGCAAGCGGATCAATTCCTGCATGGCGCTTGCGGTGATGAAGGATGGAGCGAGCATCACGACCATCGAGGGGCTCGCCGCAAACGGAGAGCTGCATCCCCTGCAGCAGGCTTTCGTCGATCATGATGCGTTCCAGTGCGGCTATTGCACACCAGGCCAGATCTGTTCCGGCGTTGCTCTCATCCAGGAGGGGAGGGCGCGCACGCGGGACGAAATCCGCGAATGGATGAGCGGCAATCTCTGCCGATGCGGCGCCTACAGCAACATCGTCGATGCCATCGAGCAGGTGTTGGGCTCGAACACGGAGGCCGCGCGATGAACCGCTTTTCCTACCTGCGGGCCGCCAGTGTCGAGGAAGCCGTGAAGGCGGCAGCCGCCGATGCGTCCGCCCGCTTCATCGCCGGCGGCACGAACCTCGTCGATCTGATGAAGTACAATGTGGAGCGCCCGACCCGTCTCATCGACATCACGCGCCTTCCCCTGAACAGCATCGAGGAGACCGAGAGCGGCGGGCTGCGCCTCGGCGCCATGACGACCAACGACGAGGTGGCTCACGATGCCCGCGTGCAGAGCCGCTATCCGCTGCTCGCCAGCGCGATCCTCGCCGGCGCCTCGCCGCAGCTGCGCAATGCGGCGACGACCGGCGGCAATCTTCTCCAGCGCACCCGGTGCTATTATTTCTATGACACGGGCACGCCCTGCAACAAGCGCGAGCCCGGCGCGGGCTGTCCGGCAACCTTCGGGCGCAATCGCATCCATGCGATCCTCGGCACGAGCGACCACTGTATCGCGACGCATCCCTCCGACATGTGCGTGGCCCTTGCCGCTCTGGAGGCTGTCGTCCACGTCACAGGACCGGACGGCGAGCGCGCCATCCCCATATCCGAGTTCCATCGTCTGCCGGGCGACAGGCCCGACATCGACACGACCCTGCGGCATGGGGAAATCATCACGGCTGTCGAGCTCCCGCCGGCGGATTTCGGACCCCATCACACCTATCTGAAACTGCGCGACCGGCTGTCCTATGCTTTCGCGCTGGTCTCCGTCGCGGCCGCGCTCCGCCTGGATGGCGACACCATCGGTGAGGCGCGGCTCGCCCTCGGCGGCGTAGCCCACAAGCCGTGGCGCGACAGGGATGCGGAGGCCATGCTGCACGGGCATCCTGCCGAGGCTGGAAGGTTTGCGGCTGTCGCCGATCACATCCTGCGCCATGCCAGGGGCTTTGAGGACAACGCCTTCAAGATCGATCTGGCCCGGCGCGGGATCGTCCGTGCGCTCTCGCAGGCTGCTGCGGGAACGCCGCAATCCCAGACCGACAAGAGGATCAGGTAAGGACGAAGCGGATGCTGAAAGCTCAGGGTTACGTTGGCTCCCCGCAGAACCGGGTCGACGGGCACGCCAAGGTCACGGGCGAGGCACGCTATGCGGCGGAGTTCGATGCGCCGGACCTCGCCTTCGGGATCGTCATTTCGAGCGCCATCGCCAAGGGGCGCATCAAGTCGATCGATGCCTCTGCCGCCCTGGCCGTTCCGGGCGTGGTCCAGGTCTTCACCCACGTGAACCGGCCCCGCACCGCCTGGTTCGATCACAGCTATCGCGACGACGTCGCTCCGCCCGGTTCCCCCTTTCGTCCGCTCTATGACGATCAGGTGATCTATAGCGGCCAGCCGATCGCCCTCGTTGTCGCGGACGAATTCGAGATTGCGGCCCACGCTGCTTCCCTCGTGCGCGTTGAGTACGAGACCGACACGCACATGACCGACCTCGAGATCAAGCAGAGCGAAGCCTACGTACCGCCCAAAAAGCGGTCAGGCGTCACGCCGCCGCCTAGTCCGCGCGGCGATGCCGAACAGGCCTTCGCGCAGGCGCCTGTGAGGATTCAGGCTGAGTACCGGATTGCCATCGAGCACCATAACCCGATGGAGCCGCATGCCTCGACGGTCGTCTATGAGGATGGTAAGCTCACCGTCCACGACAAGACGCAAGGCGTGCAGAACAGCCAGCGTTACATTTCAAGCGTGTTCGGCCTCTCCAGCGACCAGGTGCGCGTTGTCTCACCGTTCGTCGGCGGGGCTTTCGGCTCGGGCTTGCGTCCGCAATATCAGCTCTTTCTCGCCGTCATGGCAGCCCTGCAGCTCGAGCGCTCGGTCAGGGTGGTGCTGACCCGCGATCAGATGTTCAGCTTCGGCTATCGGCCGGAGGCCATCCAGACCATTTCGCTGGGCGCAAATCCTGACGGGACTCTCTGCTCCATCATGCATGATGCCGTCCAGGCGACCTCTTCCTTCGAGGATTACCAGGAGGTCGTCGTCAACTGGTCGAACCTTCTCTACCATTGCGACCACGTCAAGCTGACATACAGGCTGGCCCAAGTCGACACCTATACACCCAGCGACATGCGTGCGCCCGGAGCGGCGACCGGCGTCACCGCCATCGAGACGGCGATGGACGAGCTTGCCTATGCTGTCGGCATCGATCCTGTCGAGCTGCGCCTCAGGAACTACACCGAGGTGGACGAGGCCAACAAAAGGGATTTCACCAGCAAGGAACTGAGAGCCTGCTACCAGCTCGGCGCGGAGCGCTTCGGCTGGTCCAAGCGCAATCCGCAGCCGCGTTCCATGCGGGAGGGGCGGGAACTCGTCGGATGGGGCATGGCGACCGGCGTTTGGGAGGCATTCATGCAGAAGACGGCCGCTCGTGCGGTGCTGACCGCCGACGGCCATCTCGATGTCTCGACTGCCACGTCCGATATCGGAACGGGTACCTACACGATCCTGACGCAGGTTGCCGCCGATACTTTGGGGCTGCCCATGGATCAGGTAACGACGCGCATCGGCGACTCGAGCCTGCCGAAGTCCCCGGTCCAAGGCGGGTCCTGGACAGCGGCCTCCGCCGGGACGGCGGTGCAGGTCGCCTGCCGGAGCGTACGGGAGACTCTGTTCAAGTACGCCCGTGAGATGGATGGTTCGCCGCTGGCGAATGCCAGCCTCGAGCATGTCAGCTTTTCAGATGGTCGGATCGTGCTGACGAACGATCCGCAGACGGGAATCTCATTCGCCGACATCATGCGCGCGCGGGGCATCGACAAGGTCGAAGCGGAGGAGAAGGCGAGCCCTGGCATGATGACCAGCATGCGCTATTCCGGCTACTCGCATTCCGCCGTCTTCGCCGAGGTGAGGGTGGACGAGGACCTCGGCATCGTCCGGGTGACGCGGATCGTCAACGCGGTGGCCGCCGGCACCATTCTCAACCCGAAGACGGCGCGCAGCCAGATCATCGGCGGAGTCGTGTTCGGGATCGGCATGGCTCTGGAGGAGGAGTCGCTGCTCGATCACAACCTCGGACGGTTCATGAACCACAACTTCGCCGAGTATCACGTGCCGGTGAATGCGGACATTCACGACATCGACGTGATCTTCGTGTCCGAGCACGACAACAAGCTCAATCCCATGGGGATCAAGGGGCTGGGCGAGATCGGCGTCGTCGGCACTGCCGCGGCGATCGGAAATGCGATCTTTCATGCCACGGGCAAGCGGATCCGCCACTATCCGATCACCGTCGACAAGCTCCTCGGATAGAGAGGGATCACCGGCCGGGCAGCGACGCGCGCTGAGCGCCCTCACACTTGCGTTACGCCGTTGAGGTCGTCCAGACCTGTCCTGGTCGCATGGCCGTGAACCGCCGCGCAGGGATGCTCTTCGTCTGCAGCGCCCGGGCGAGGTCCCGAGGGGGCTGGTCAGCCCCCTCGTCGGTGAGCCTGAAGGTTCCCCAGTGATAGCCCAAGGCCGACTTGGCCCTGAGAATTCCGAACGCCCGAACCGCATCCTCGGGATTCATGTGGTTGGGCGCCATGAACCAGCGCGGCTCATAGGCGCCGATGGGCAGCAGGGCCACATCCGGGCCGGCATGCCGCGATGCGATGGACTGGAAGTGTCTGCCGCCGGCAAAGCCCGTATCGCCGCCGAAGTAGACGGAGCGGCCGCCGCCTCGCAGCATGAAGGAGGCCCAGAGCGCATGATTGCGGTCGTTCGTGGCGCGGGCCGACCAATGGTGCGCCGGCTCGGCGAACAGCTGAAGATCGCGCGCGAGCGAAAGGCGGTCGCCCCAATCCATAACCGTGACGGCGATGCCCGGATCGTGCGCCCGGATGATCGCGTCGTTGCCGAGTGGCGCCACGATCCGCGGGCGGTCGCGCTGCCACAGGCGCGCGAGGGTGGGCAGGTCCATGTGGTCGTAGTGGTTGTGCGAGACGAGCACCGCATCGATCCGGGGCAGCTGATCGAAGGGAATGCCTGGCGGATTGTAGCGTCGTGGTCCGGCGAACGGCACGGGGCTCGCCCGCTCCGACCAGATCGGGTCCGTGAGAACGTTGTGGCCGGCGATCTGGATCAGGAAGGTGGCATGCCCGACGAAGCTGATGCGCAGGTCACGCCCTCCGACACGGGCCGGAGGCGCGTCCTGGAACGGGCTCGGATAAGGATCGGGCCACGGCGCCGCGCTCTTGGTGAGCCGCCAGCGCAGGAAGTCGCCAAAGCCGCGGGAGGGCTCGCCGCCGGGATTGAAGAAGCGCTGGCCGTCGAAGTGATCGCTCGGAGGACCGCTGTAGTAGAAGCCGCCTTCCCGGGCCTTTGCTCCCGAGGCGGTGCCGATGACCGGGAGGGATCCGATCAGGTGTACGACTTGTCTGCGCGACAGCACGTCCTGCTCCAGCGGGAATGCGACGGTGACAGGAGCTTACGGTCTGGCGGTGGCTTGCACAATCACAAGGAGGAGAGCGAGATCGTCCGCTCCTGGACCTGTCCGATCATGCACTGAAGAGTTCCGGGTGCTCCGCTTCGACCCGCGGCAGGGCCCGCAGGATCTCCGTGAGATGGCGGCGCATGGCGTCCGCGGCGGCATCCTCGTCGCGGACGTCGATCGCAGCCATGATGGCGCGGTGCTGGTCGATCAGGGGCAGCATCGCCTCGGGGCCCGGAAGGGTGAGCTGGCACACCCGGTCCATATGCGCCTTGATGTCCTGAACCGCCTCCCAGGCTAGGGGGCAGCCAGCCCCTTCCGCAAGGGCAATGTGGAAGAGTTCGTCATAGCGCTGGAAGGCCGCGTGGTCGTCCCGGCGGGCCGCCTGATCCTGGAGTTCCAGAAGGTCGTCGATCCTTTCCCGGCTCTGCGTATCGAACGACGAGCAGGCCCGGCGCACGACCGCTGTCTCGATCGCCTCCCGAACGAAGCGCGACTCCATCATCTTCCGAACCGAGATCTTCACGACCGTCGTGCCGCGCTGGGGCTGTATTTCCACGAGCCGGGTCTTGGCCAGGCCGATCAGGGCCTCGCGGACGGGCTGACGGGAGACGCCATGGCGTTCGGCGATGTCCTGCTCTGAGAGACGGCTGCCCGGGGGGAGCTCCAGGGCGATAATGAGGCGGCGCAACTCGTTTTCGATGCGCTGGGCTGCAGAGCCATGGCCGACAGGGAAGGGGCTATTCACGATCGATCTCATTCTAATGTCGAGTTGCTACATATATTAGTGTATACTACCATACAATCGTCGACCAGAGGGCTGCGATAGACAGCTGCTGGCTCCATCCCGAGGGCCAAGGAGGCTCCCAGGATGGGTGACGATCCGGCCGAAGGTTGGGTCTGAAACAAGAAAACATCAGAGGAAGCTCAAGGAGAAGGACGATGCTGACGAAAAGGACATTCGCCGCTGCTGCGCTTGGTCTGTTCACCGCGCTGCTGAGCGGCACGGCCAGCGCTCAGACCACGCTGCGTTCGGCTGACATTCATCCGGATGGATACCCAACGGTCGAGGCAGTCAAGCATTTTGGCTCCCTGCTGGAGAAGAAAACCAACGGCCGGTACAAGGTCCAGGTCTTCCACTCCGCCCAGCTGGGTCAGGAAAAAGACACCATAGAGCAGACCCGCTTCGGCGTCATTGACCTGAACAGGATCAATATGGGTCCGTTCAACAACCTGATTCCTGAGACCCTAGTCCCTAGTCTGCCCTTCATCTTCCGGTCCGTCGACCATATGCGCAAGACCATGGACGGGCCGATCGGCGAGCAGATCCTCAAGGCCTTCGAGCCCCACGGCCTCGTGGCGCTGGCCTTCTACGATTCGGGCGCCCGGTCCTTCTACAACTCCAAGCGTGCCATCAACACGCCGGCCGATCTGAAGGGCATGAAGGTCCGGGTGATCCAGTCCGACCTCTTCCTCGACATGGTCAATGCCCTGGGCGCCAATGCGACGCCGATGCCTCCGGGAGAGGTCTACTCTGCACTGCAGACGGGTGTGGTCGACGGGGCCGAGAACAACTGGCCGAGCTATGATTCCTTCCGTCACTTCGAGGTGGCGAAGTATTACTCCCTGACTCAGCATTCCATGTCGCCGGAAGTGCTCGTGATGTCGAAACGATCCTTCGACAAGCTCTCGCCCGAGGACCAGAAAGCCGTGCGCGAGACCGCCAAGGAATCCGTGGCGAAGATGCGTGAGCTCTGGGAGGCTCGTGAGAAGGAAGCCGAGAAGAAGATCCGGGCGAGCGGCAGCCAGATCAACGATGTGGACAAGCAGCCCTTCATCGACGCGATGAAGCCCGTCTATGAAAAGTACGCCAAGGACGCGAAGGTGAAAGACCTCGTTTCCCGCATCCAGGCGATGAACTGAGTTCGGTCCTCCCGAACCAACCTGGGCCGGCTTCGGCCGGCCCTTTTTTCCCGCTGGAGATTTTGATCGATGCGCGATGGTCTTGCCGCGCTGTCCCGGATTCTCGCTGCCATAAACCGAGCGGCGCTTTGGATTTCCGGGGCCGGGCTCATTTTGATGACGGTCTTCGTCGGATGGCAGGTGTTCGGACGCTATGTGCTGAACCAGTCCCCGAGCTGGACCGAGCCCGCCTCACTGCTGCTGATGAGCTGGTTCATCCTTCTCGGCTCTGCCGTAGGCGTGCGCGACGGAAATCATCTCGGCTTCGAGATTGGTCTCCACTATGCTCCGCAAGGATTGCGGCGCATCATGCTCGGCATTACCGAGATTCTGGTTTTTATTTTCGGCGTGGCCATGGCCTGGTACGGCACTGAGCTTGCCGTGGAGACCTGGTCTGCGGCCATGCCCGGTTTGCCGATCCCACAGGGCTTGGACTATGTCCCTCTTGCGGTCGGCGGTGCTCTGATTGCTGTCTTCTCATTGGAAAAGTTCGTTCGCCTCCTCGCTCTGGGAGAGGATGTGCCCCTGGTGCGCGTGGACGAGCCTCATCTTGTTGCCGTGAAGGATTGACGCCATGGAGATGTGGGTTCTGTTCGGCGTCTTCACGCTGCTGCTTCTCATCGGCACGCCGGTCGCGTTCTGCTTGGGCATCGCTTCGCTCGCGACCATTCTCTACATGGAATTGCCGCCCGTCGTGGTGTTTCAGCAGATCAATTCCGGCATGAACGCCTTTGCCATGATGGCGATTCCGTTCTTCATCTACGCCGGTGATCTCATGATGCGGGGCGGCATCGCTGACCGCCTGATCCGTCTTGCCGCGGGCTTCGTCGGACATCTGCGTGGTGGGCTGGGCCAAGTCAACGTTGTGGCGTCGACCCTTTTTGGCGGCATCTCCGGTTCCGCCATTGCAGACGCGTCTGCCATCGGCGGCATCATGATCCCGCAGATGGAGAAGCGCGGATACGCAAAGGATTACAGCGTCAACGTGACGGTGAACGCCGCCATCATCGCGCTCCTGATCCCGCCGTCGCACAACATGATCATCTACTCGATCGCAGCCGGCGGCACGATCTCGGTGGCAGATCTCTTCACGGCAGGCGTCGTGCCCGGCTTCCTGCTCGCGGCTGCCCTGATGGTCACGGCCTATATCGTGGCGGTCCGCCGCGGCTATCCCGCCGATCCCTTCCCTGGCTTTCGGATGCTGGCCTACTTCTTCGTCTCCGCGGTGCCGGGAATCCTGCTGATCTTCATCATCTTCGGGGGGGTGCGCTCCGGTGTGTTCACCGCAACGGAGAGTTCGTGCATCGCGGTGGTGTATGCCCTGCTCGTGACGCTCTTCGTCTATCGCGAGATGAACTGGGAGAACTTCGTCGAGGCGACCCTCGGGGCCGTGCGCACCACCGCGATGGTTCTACTCGTCATCGGCACCGCCAGCGCCTTCGGCTGGCTCATGGCCTTCCTGCAGGTGCCGCAGGCGACGATCGCCCTGATGAAGGCGGTATCGGACAACCCGATTGTCGTCCTGCTCCTCATCAACGTCATCCTGCTGGTGCTCGGCACCTTCATGGACATGGCGCCGATGATCATTATCTGCACGCCGATCTTCCTGCCGGTGATCAAGGCGTTCGGGATCGACCCGGTCCATTTCGGCGTGATCCTGATCCTCAACGCGGGCATCGGGCTCAACACGCCGCCCGTCGGCTCCGTTCTGTTCGTCGGCTGCGCGGTCGGCAAGATCTCCATCGGCGAAGCCATGAAGACCATCTGGCCGTTCCTGGGGGCAAGCGTCTTCGTGCTGCTCCTCGTCACCTATATCCCGGGCTTGTCGCTCTGGCTGCCGGCCCTGTTCCGCTGATCCATTTACTGAAAGAGGCAATGATGACCATCGAAGTCCGGCAGGTATGCCATCCCGAGGCCGTGCGCCACTTCAGTTCGGCCGAACTGCGCCGCCACTTCCTGATCGAGACGCTCTTCGTTCCGGGCGAAGTGAAGCTGACCTACAGCCATATCGATCGCCTGGTGGTCGGCGGCGCCACTCCGGTGTCCGGGGCCATCAAGCTGGAGTCGCACAAGCAGATCGGCTCTCCGAATTTCCTGGACCGGCGCGAACTCGGCGTGGTCAACCTCGGTGGTGCGGGCCGCGTCCAGACGGATGGAGACGTTCACGATCTCGGCCCCCGGGATGCCCTCTACATCGCCATGGGCACGAAGGACGTCCGCTTCGAGAGCCTCGACGCCGCCAACCCGGCCAAGTTCTATCTCGTCAGCACCCCGGCGCATGCGCGCTTCGAGACGGTGAAGATCGGCCTCGACCGTGCCCGGCGCGTGGATCTGGGTGATGCGGCGAACGGCAATGTCCGCACGATCTTCCAGATGATCCATCCGGAGGTCTGCCGCTCCGCTCAGCTCGTTCTCGGCATGACGCAGCTCAAGCCGGGCAGCATGTGGAACACCATGCCGGCCCACCTCCATGACCGCCGCTCCGAGGTCTATGTCTATTTCGACATGCAGCCCGAGACCCGCGTGTTCCACTTCATGGGCGAGCCTGACGAGACCAAGCATCTTGTCGTGTCCAACGAGCAGGCGATCCTCTCGCCCGGCTGGTCGATTCATTCCGGCGTCGGCACGAGCAACTACACCTTCGTCTGGGCCATGGGCGGCGACAACCAGGACTTCACCGACATGGACATGGTGCCCATGGACGCCCTGCGCTGAGGACATGGCGATGACGTTCTCCTTCGATCTGACCGGCAAGACCGCTCTCGTCACCGGTGCCAACACGGGCCTCGGCCAGGGCATCGCAGTGGCGATGGCCCAGGCCGGCGCCTCCATCGTGGCGGTCGGCCGCTCGAGCATGGACGAGACGGAGCGCCTGTGCCGCGAGGCGGGCGCCGCGTTCCACAGCGTGCAGGCGGACCTGTCCTCCCTCGAGCCGATCGAGCGCATCGTCGGTGAGGCCGTCACCCTCAACGGCCGGATCGACATCCTGGTCAACAACGCCGGGATCATCCGCCGGGCCGATGCCATTGCGTTTACGGAGAAGGATTGGGACGACGTCATGAACGTCAATCTCAAGTCCACCTTCTTCCTGTCCCAGGCGGTGGCGCGGACGATGATGGGCGACGAGCAGGGCGGCAAGATCATCAACATCGCCTCGCTCCTGTCGTTCCAAGGCGGGATCCGGATTCCCTCCTACACCGCGAGCAAGAGCGGGCTTGCCGGCCTCACGCGGCTGCTGGCCTGCGAATGGGCGTCGAAGGGCATCAACGTTAACGCCATCGCACCGGGCTATTTCGTCACCAATAACACCGAGGCTCTGCGCAACGACCCGAAGCGGAGCAGTGAAATTCTCGGGCGCATTCCCGCAGGACGTTGGGGCGACCCGGCGGATCTCGGTGGCGCTGCCGTCTTCCTGGCCTCGCCTGCAGCAGACTATATCCATGGCATCGTTCTGCCCGTCGATGGCGGATGGCTCGCCCGGTAAATCATTTCGGAGACGCTCATGACTCGCAAAGGTTTGGCCTTCGCTTTCGACCGTGAGACCGCCTGGGAGGCCGCAGGCGAGGGGATCCGCCGCAAGGTTCTGACCTACGATTCCGGCGTGATGATGGTCCGTGTAGCATTCGAGGCGGGAGCCGTCGGCGCCGCCCATTCGCACCCGCATGTTCAGTGCAGCCTCGTCGAGCAGGGTGTTTTCGACATCACGATCGACGGCCGCACCGAGCGGCTGCGGCAGGGAGACAGCTTCCTCGTTCCGCCGGATGCCGTGCATGGAGCGGTCGCCATCGAAGCCGGCATTCTCCTCGATGTCTTCACCCCCATGCGAGACGACTTCGTCGCATCAGGCGCGTGAGCAGGTGTATGTCCCGGCAGCCGGACAGTTGAGTGCTGCTGCCGGTCTTTGCTCACGGTCCTTCGGATAGCTCCAAAAGCCAGCCCAATCCGTCCTCGGTGCGGCCCCGCGGCCTGTACTCGGCACCGATCCAGCCTTGGTATCCCAAGCTGTCGAGTGTTCGGAAAATCTCCCGATAGTTCACCTCGCCCTCGTCCGGCTCGGCGCGACTCGGAACTGCGGCGATCTGCACATGGCCGAGGAGGTTCAGGTGGGCTCTCAGCCGCGTGATCAGATCGCCCTGGGTGATCTGCACGTGATAGCAGTCGAACATGAGCTTGATGTTGCGGCGCCCGGCTCGTCCGATGACGGCGGCAGCCTGCTCCACATGGTGGAGAAGGTACCCCGGCCTGTCGCGGGGGTTCATCGGCTCGATCAGGATCGTCATGCCCGCCTCACCGGCCCTGTCGGCCGCAATCTGCAGGTTGGCAATGAAGGTGCGCTCGGCAGCCCCATTGTCGGCGGGAGAGACAATCCCGGCAAGGCAGTGGATCGCTGACGCTCGGATCGCGCTGCCATAGGACAGGGCTTGATCGAGAGCATGCAGAAACTCGCTCTCCCGGCCAGGTGCGGCGGCCAAGCCAAAATCTCCAGCGGCGGCGTTCCCGACAGGCATGTTCAAACCGAGCATGGTCATGTTGTGGGCTGCCAGCGCGTCACGCATGTGGCGTGCGGGCACGTGGTAGGGCCAATGCATCTCGACGGCCTTGAAGCCACAGGCTGCAGCGGCAGCGACCCGTTCGATCTCGGGGCGATCGGAGAAGAGGAATCCGAGATTGGCTGAGAAACGGGGCATGGTTCGTGGCTGCCTGGACGTTCATGATGCGGAGCATTCCCGTCGCACTGAACAGCAGCCTTAGGCAGGATTCAATGGTCTCAGACGTGCGCTTCTGCCTATGGGCCTGGCAAGCTCACGCTGAGCGGTCCAAGCTCAGATATGCTATGGCTCACCGCTGGGAGCAAGCTTCGGGAGCACGGGGATGTCATCGGCGGTGATGCAAAAGATCGTCATCCATCGAGCCGGCGGCTATGAGGAACTGAAGGTTGAAACCCACCCTGTGCCCGAGCCGGGCGATAGACAGGTCCTGATCCGCACGCAGGCCGCGGGGGTGAACTACGCCGATATCTGCGTTCGCTGGGGCGTGTACGAATCGGCGCGCCGCTTCGTCGGCTGGCCAATCACGCCGGGCTTCGAATGCTCAGGCTACGTGGAACAGGTCGGCCGCGGTGTCACCCATGTGAAGCCGGGCGATGCGGTGTTCGGGCTGACCTTCTTCAATGGCTATTCCACCCATGTGTGTGCCCCGGCAGACCTCGTCTGGCCCAAGCCTCATGCTTTGGATTTCGACGCCGCCGCAGGGTTTCTGGCCGTCCACCTGACGGCTTATCACGGATTGCTGCAGAATGTGGTGATCCGCCCCGGCATGAAGGTCCTCGTGCACTCGGCGGGAGGCGGGGTGGGATCGGCCCTTGTCCAGTTGTGCAAGCTGCACGACCTCGACGTGGCCGGGGTCGTGGGAGCAAGCCACAAGATCGAGTATGTGCGGGCGCTGGGGGCAGATGCCGTGATCGACAAATCCCGGCAGCCGCTCTGGGAGGAGGCAAGGCGGCTCTGCCCCGAAGGATACGATCTTGTCTTCGATGCGAACGGCCCTGAAACCCTCGGCCAGAGCTACGCGAATCTGAGGCCGACCGGGAAACTGCTGGTTTACGGCTTCCACACCATGCTGCCCAAGCAGGGCGGGCGTTTCAGCTATCTCAAGGCCGCCCTCGGGCTGCTGAGGATCCCACGGTTCAAGCCTCTCTCCATGACGAGCGAGAACAAGGGCGTGGTGGCGTTCAACCTGTCGTTTCTGTTCGACCGCGCCGATCTCCTGCGCTCCGCCGTGGACGACCTCGCGGCATGGGTGGAAGAGGGCCGCCTTCAGGTGCCGCGGGTCGAGGCTTTTCCATTAGCAGATGTTGCCCGAGCACATCAGACCCTCGAATCCGGCAATACGGTGGGCAAGTTGGTGCTGCGGACCGCGCCCGCCTTCGATGCGACCGGCCCGAGCGCTTGAGAGAGCGACCTCGGGCGAAAGCCGGAACCGGGGTGAGTTGCTATCTCGCTCGATGGGGAACTGCCGTATTCATGGACCCGATTCGGGGATGAACGACTTGAGGCCGGTCTCTCGACTTGCATCAGAGAAGCGGTATCTAGTTCCCATGTTCTCATCGCGTAGTTACACCATTCGCCAATGTCTGATGGCGTTTGGCGCCATCCTTGTGCTGCCTGGCCTGCTCTTCGCGGCTGTTCTGCTGTGGCGTTACGCTGTTGCGGAGCGAAGCAATTACGAGGAGGAGGCCCTCGGGACCGCCCAACGCATCATGGCCTCGGTCGACCGCGAACTCGTCGGAATCCAGGCTGCCGCTCAGGCCCTCGCAACCTCCTCGACCCTGCTCGAGGGCAATTTCGAGGCGTTCCAGCGCCAGGCCCAGATGACTCTTCAATCCTGGTCGCGGGCGAGACCGAACGACTATGCCATCGTGGTCCGCGACGCCATGGGCCAGCAGGTTGCCAACACGCGTCTCCCCTGGGGCTCGCCGCTGCCGAAGGGAGCCAACCTTCCGATTGACCAGCAGGTGATCGCAACAAAGCGTCCCATGGTCCAGGACCTCTTCACGGGCGCAACGGCCGGCCGGTCCATCATCAGCGTCCGAGTCCCTGTCCTCAGGGACGACACGGTCACCCACGTGCTGTCCATGGCGGTCGAACCCCGGAGGATTGCGGATGTCCTGCAGGCTGAAGGCCTGACCGGCCAGTGGGTTGCCACGGTGATCGACAGCGCGGACCGCGTGGTGGCCCGATCCCGTCGGCACGAGACTTTCACCGGGACGCCCGCACCTGACGAGTTCCTCAAGGCCGCCCAGGATGCCGACGGCATCTGGGAGGGACGCAATCTCGAAGGAACCGAGGTTCTCGGAGCCTATGCCCGTTCCGAACTGTCGAATTGGACGACCTTCGTGGGCGTTCCCGCCGAGATCGTCCAAGCCCCCCTGCGCCGCTCCCTCTGGACCATGTTCGGACTGGGGATGGGTTTGCTGGTGCTCTCCTTCATCCTTGCCAGCGGGTTCGGGAAGCGCATCGCCGATCCCGTTCAGGGATTGGTCAACCTGGCGCAGCGCCTCGGTCGTGGCGAGCCGATCGCCGCGGCATCGACCGGGCTCACGGAGATCGATCGGGTCGGTGAAGCGCTGACGGGCGCCTCAGCGGAATTGCGGAGCCGCGAAGCCGCGCTGGCTCAAAGCGAGGCCCGCTTGCGGGCGACTCAGAACAACGCGGCAGTGGGGATCGCCGAAGTGGACAGGGATGGGCGATTCGTCTCAGTCAACGAGGCACGCTGCAGATTGACCGGCCATACCCGTGAGGAGCTGATCGGCCTGCATTTCGGCCACGCGGCCGAGTCTCCTACCCTCGAACAGGATTTGGATCTGTTCAGCCGGCAGGTGGCAGGTGAGTTCGACACCTATACGACCGACAGCAGGTTCCGCCGCAAGAATGGCAGCGGCGGCTGGGCGCGGGTGACCAGCACGGCGGTCCGGGATGCCGGGGGAGAGTTCCTCTATGCCGTGCGCGTGGTCGAGGACATCACGGAACGCAGGGAGGCCGACCGACGCCAGAAGCTCCTCATCGACGAGCTGAATCACCGGGTGAAGAACACGCTCGCAACAGTGCAGTCGCTGGCTTGGCAGGCTGCCCGTTCGGGAGTGCCGCCGCAGGTGGCGCAGCAGCGTTTCCAGGAGCGCCTGCTGGCGCTCTCACGCACACACAATCTCCTCAATGAAACGCACTGGGAAGGAGCCTCCCTCAGGACGATCCTGGAAACCGAGCTCCAGCCCTACGCAACCGCTCCCTCGCGCATCCGGCTCCACGGCCCGGAGGTGCAGCTTTCCCCGAGATCGGCAGTGGTGCTGGGCATGGCAATTCACGAGCTAGCCACCAACGCCGTCAAGCACGGAGCCCTGTCCCTGATATCCGGACAGGTGCAGGTGGACTGGAAGGCCGACGAGACAGGCGACGAGGCGATTCTCACCGTCGAGTGGCGCGAGATGGGCGGCCCCCTGGTCGAAGGTCAACCCAATCCCGGATTCGGCTCGCGCCTGCTGCGGCAGACGATCGTCCAGGAGCTCGCGGGTGAATTGAGTGTCAGGTTCGAGCGTGAAGGGATGTGCTGCACGATCACTGTTCGGATCGGATCGGCCAAGCAGCAGGCGGCCTGAGTGGAAAGGCGCTGGCCGCCTGCCTTCATCGACGCGCCGGAAAGTCCCTTTGCTCAAGCAACGGCATGGTAGTCCACAACCTGTCCCGCATCCTCTCGAGCCGATCCGTTGGGCGGGATCATCGGTGCCATGATCCCGCCCGCTCAGAGAACCTCCCTGTCTATTGCCGGGGCGCATTCGGCGCAGTGTTGCCGGGGGTATTCACGTTCTGCGGAGGCGGGTTGGTGTTGCCCGCGGCGCCCGCCCGGTTGGCATCCGTGCTGTAGCGGAACTCGGGTGCGCTCTGCAGGTCGGCCTTGGTCATTTTCACCATGGCGCGGGCAGGGGTGTTCGGATCGCTTCCACCTGCTGTCGTACCCGCTCCGGCCGTCGCGCCACCTGTTCCTGCGCCGCCCAAGGTTCCGGCCGCTCCGGGCGAGCCGGCGGTGCCTGCGGCCGTGCTGCCGGTGGTGGCCGGCTGGCCCGCTCCGCCGGTTGCGGTGCTCGGCACAGTGGTATCGGCCGTAGTCGTGCTACGCTGGCCCGTGTTGGCGGAGGCTTGAACCTCCTGGTTCGACATCCACTGCACCTGATCGAACGGAATGGCCACATCCTTCTGGCCGATTCCCAGGAAGCCGCCGACACCCACGACGAGGCCGTGGATCTTGCCCTGGCGGTCCACCAGAACCTCGTCGATGTCGCCGATCTTCTGGTTGTCGGCCCCATACACGTCGATACCCATCAGCTGTGAGCCGCGCATGAGGTCCCGCGGCATCTGGGTCATGACCTGACCAGGGCCGGCGGGTTGCGTCGGCGCCGTCGTCTGGGCCAGGGCCGATCCGGCCAACAGGGCGGCTGCGGCAAGGCCCGCTGCAAGCTTCATCCTCAGCATGTCTTCCTCCTTCGAACAGGGCGTCCACAGACGCTCGCAAGGGGAACGGACAATTTCGAACAAGGTTCTGCATCATCGCAGCACTTTGTGCCGCGGTCCGGTACAGGAGTTTGGTCTCTCCACGATCTCTCGCGAGGCTGGGCTTCCCCCAGAGTCTGCCGGCAACCGCATGTGACTACGCAAGACCTCGCCTGCAGAACCAATGGCCGCTGGTTCTGCGACGCTCTCAGGAACGTGCCATCGCGGGGATCATGGTGACCCTCATTCGTGAGCGGATGCGGGTGTCTAGGCCAGGACGTCTGAACAGGCCCTGTACAGACCTTTCAGGTCCCCCGCGAGCCGGAAAGGGAGGTCCAGCAACCGGGCAGATAGGGGCGTGGGCCACAAAGCCTGCCTTCCTCACCCCGGCCAGCAGAGACCATGTTCCAACAGCATGTCGGCCACCGATGTCCGCTTCCATCGGAACGGCCTTCGCCGCCGCAACGTTTCCTGTCGAGGAGAGCGCCATGCCAACGAAATTGCCAGACGAGAGACAGCTTCGCGAGCCGGGGACCATGGAGCTCGATCCTTCCGGAGAGGGCATGGCCATGGACGAGACGCGGCGTCTGATCGCCTCCAGCAAGGTCGAGGGCACGCCCGTGTTCAACAGGGCAGGAGAGCAGCTCGGCACAGTGTACAACTTCATGGTCGATAAGGTCTCCGGTCAGGTCGCCTACGTGGTCATGAGCTTCGGAGGGTTTCTCGGCATCGGCGAGAGCTATCATCCGCTGCCGTGGCGTGCCTTGACCTACGACACCCGGCTGGGCGGCTATGTGGTGGACATCGACAAGGACCGCCTGACCGACGCGCCGAGGTATGGCGCCGATCAGGATCCGTTCGCCGACGACGAGTATGGTGCGAGGGTCGATGCCTACTACAGGACCGCCCCGACATCCTGATCGTTGGCCGGCGCGGTGGGCTTGTCAGAGAAAAGCTGCAGGCAGAGCACACCAAGCGTTCCGTTCAGGACGATCACGGCCGCGATGCGGGCTGCCAGAGAGCCTTGGTCATTGTTGCGGTCCATGGGGTTTCCTGCGGGGCTCCTGCCGTCGTTGTCCCCGATCTCGGCCTTCGTACCGTCGAGGGTCTGGTTACGCATCGCGCTCCGAAGGCCCGGACGCTCGGGCGACGCCAACAATGACCGCAAGGAACAGCCCAAGCACGACTTTCATGACGAGATATCCCCCTTGTCGGGTTGAGCCGTCGCCTTGTGGCCCCGTGGCTTGAGGGCCAGGAAATGCTGGACGAGCGGCGGCTCCGTTCCACGGTGGAAGCGCCGCGCCTCCGCCTGCATGTCGGCATCCGCTCTTGAGACCCGCTTGTGCTGGCGCAGGTGCTCGGCCCAGGACTCGACGAAGAACCACTCGGCGATGTGCTCGGGATCCGCCGCATCCTCGGAGACGCCCCAGGCATAGGCACCGTCGCGACGACGTTCCTCCGAAAGCCGATGCAGGGCAGCGAGGAAGGTGTCGCGATCCGCCGGAGAGACGCGATAGGTGACCATGACCAGCACCGGCCCCCGGTCATGGGCGACGGGTTCGGCCATCGCCGGCTCGGGCCAATGCTGAGACGGGGTCAGGTCACCCTCTCCGCTGGGCAGAGGAGCCCGGTGAGCCACCACCGCGATCAGGGCTAGGCCGAGACCCGAGATGATGAGTGTTCTGTCCGTGCCGATGCCCTGTGCCAGGAAGCCCCACCCCAGGCTGCCCGCCGCCATGGCCCCGTTGAAGGCTGTCAGATAGATCGCCAAGCCCCGGCCCCGGATCCAGTTCGGCAGGATGGCCTGCATGGTGCCGTTGAGCGTCGTCAGCATCGTGATCCAGGCGATGCCGAGCACGAAGGTCGCGATGAGCGCCACGACCTCCAGGTTCGTCAGCGCGAGCAAGGCGGTGGCGCCGGCCGTTACCAGCGACATCGCAAGCACGAGACAATCCTGTCCGAGGCGGGCACGAACCCGCGGCAGCACAACCGCACCCCCGATGGCGCCGGCTCCGACGCTTCCGAGCATCAGGCCGTAGAAGCTGGGGCCACCGCCAATCTCCTGGCGCGCCACGATGGGCAGGAGCGCCCAGACGGCGCTGGCGAAGGCGAAGAACAGCACGGCGCGCCACAGGACGCGATGGAGATCGCGGCTGGCCTGCGCATAACGGAGGCCCGCCCGCAGCGCCCCGCCAAAGTGCTCCCGCAGGCCGTCATCCGTGTCGGCCTCACGCCGCCACCACAGCAGGGCGGCCGCGACCACCAGATAGGTGAGGACATCAACACCATAGACCGTTGCGGCCCCAAATCCTGCCAGCAGAAATCCTCCCAGGGCGGGTCCGATGGATCGGGCGATGTTGATGCCGAGTGAATTCAGGGCAACGGCACCTTTCAGATCGGATCGCGGGACGAGCTCCGGGGTGATTGCCTGCCACGCCGGCGTGGCGAGCGCTGCGCCCACCCCGCCGAGGAACGTGAGAAGGACGAGGCTCTCCACCGAGATATTACCGGTCCATGCCAAAACGGCGAGAAGGGAGCTCACCACCGCAAGCGCGATCTGGATCACGATGAGAAAGCGACGGCGGTCGAGGATGTCGGACAGGACCCCTGCGGGAATGGCCAGGAGGAAAATCGGCAGGGTGCCCGCCGCCTGGATCATGGCGACTGTGGCGGGTGAGGCGGAGATCTCCGTCACCAGCCAGGAGGAGGACACGTCGCGCATGAAGGTACCGATATTGCCGAGCACCGTGGCGGTCCAGATCACCGCGAAGAGGCGGTGATGGAGCGGGGCGAACGTGCCGGGGGGAGGGGGCGGCACCGCGTTTGCGACGGTCGTGCTCTGGGTCATGATCGCCCACTCCGTCCACGGGCGAACAGGGCTGCGAGAGCAAGCCCACCCATGATGGCCGCCGCAACCGGAGTGGCGGGCTGCAGACCCAAGCCTGTGACCTCATCGACGGCTCCGCAGAAGTCGAGGAGCTTCGCGACACCGCTGATGAGAAAGGGCGACGCGAGCGCCAGGCGTACCAGGGCGTCAAGGCCGGGCAGGGTCAGCATCCGGTCAATGGAGCGGGGAACTGCGATGCCGGTCATGGCGCCCTCCATCAGAACGCCCAGCAGGAGCAGCCGAGCACGCCCCAGAACGAGCGCGCGTCCGACGCGGGTGTGTTCGCAGCCCAGGCGCCGGCATGAGCATGGCCATGCACCCCGCAGGAACTGGCACAGGCGCAGGCCGCCGCCGCGAAGGCGTACTTGCGGGCCTCGTCATTGCCGGCTCGCTGCCGGTAGCCGCCATAGCTGCGCACGGGCGACCAGTCCGGCATGGGCGGGGGAAGGGACGGCGCGAGATCCTTGAACTCGGCGTCGCCATGCACGGCCCTGCCGCCCAGAAGCGTCAGAACCGACGTGATGTCCTGGATCGCGTCCTCCGGCACGGCAAAGTAGTCGTCGGACAGCACCGCCAGATCGGCCAGTTGGTCTTGCCTGATTTGTCCTTTCTTGCCGGCCTCATTGGAGAACCAGGTGTTGGCCTCGGTCCACAGCCGCAGGGCGCTCTCCCGGTCAAGGCGATTAGCCGATGGGTAGAGCGTCAGTCCTCCCAGCGTCTTGCCGGTCACGAGCCAGGACAGCGACACCCATGGATTGTAGGAGGCAACACGGGTGGCGTCGGTGCCGGCGCCGACCGGAACGCCGGCATCCAGCATGCGCTTGATCGGCGGCGTGCGCTCGGCCGCCCTGCTGCCGTAGCGCTCGACGAAGTCCTCGCCCTGGAACGCCATGCGGTGCTGGACGGCGATGCCGCCGCCAAGCGCCGCGATGCGGTCGATGTTGCGGTCGTCGATGGTCTCGGCATGATCGAAGAACCAGTGCAGGCCATCGAAGGGAATGTCCCGGTTCACCGTCTCGAACACGTCGAGCGCTCGGGTGATGGTCTCGTTGTAGGTGGCGTGCAGGCGCCAGGGCCAGCGATTCTCGACCAGCAGGCGGACGACCGGCTCAAGATCCCCTTCCATGTTGGGCGGCATCTCGGGGCGCTCGACCTTGAAGTCCTCGAAGTCGGCGGCGGAATAGACCAGCATCTCGCCCGCACCGTTGTGGCGGTAGAGATCGTCGCCCTGACCCGGCTTGACCTGCTTGGCCCAGCTGTCGAAGTCCCTGAGCTCCTCCTTCGGCTTCTGAGTGAACAGGTTGTAGGCCAGGCGCACCGTGAGGTGTCCTTCGCGGTGCAACTCCTCGATGATCTGATAATCATCGGGATAGTTCTGAAACCCGCCGCCCGCATCGATCACGCCGGTCACCCCGAGGCGGTTCACCTCCCGCATGAAGTGGCGCGAGGAGTTCTTCTGATACTCGGGTGGGAGCTTCGGACCCTTAGCCAGGGTGGCGTACAGGATGGTGGCGTTGGGCTTTGCGATCAGCAGGCCCGTGGGGTTGCCGCGAGCATCACGCTGGATCTCGCCGCCGGGCGGGTTGGGCGTGTCCTTGGTATAGCCGACCGCCCGCAGGGCGGCGCCGTTGAGCAGGGCGCGGTCATACAGGTGGAGGATGAAGACGGGCGTGTCGGGCGAGACGGCGTTGATCTCGTCGAGGGTCGGCAGGCGCTTCTCGGCGAACTGATGCTCGGTGAAGCCGCCGACCACGCGCACCCATTGAGGGGCCGGGGTGCGGTCGACCTGCTCCTTGAGCATGCGCATGGCGTCAGCCAGGGAGCGCACGCCGTCCCAGCGCAGTTCCATGTTGTAGTTGAGGCCGCCGCGGATGATGTGCATGTGGCTGTCGATCAGCCCTGGGATGACTCGTCGTCCCTTGAGGTCGATCCGCTGCGTGGTTGGACCGGCGAGAGGCATTACCTCTGTTTCGTCACCGACGGCCGCGAAGCGTCCGTCCCGGATGAGGAGCGCCGTTGCTTCGGGCTTCTGGCGGTCAAGGGTCGTGACCCGGCCGTTGAACAGGATAAGGTCGGCGGGCATGGTCATGGGCTGCGCCTTGCTGGTTTCCGAGAAGGGCAGGCCGGTGGCCAATGCACCGAGCCCGGCGACGAATGTGCGACGGTCGGGGTCGCCCGCCATGGCATGCCTCCGCGGTCAGGCGCCCGCCGCAGGGCAGAGCGCATGGGAACGGGAATGGCTTCGGGCAGGGTCGGGATCACGAACCCCACCCGCCCGGGACGGGGCTCATTCCGCGGCGACCGCCGGCTGGGTCGCGTGGTCGCCTTCGCTCGCGCCGAACATCGTCTTGGCGTAGATGATGCCGAGGCCGTAGGCCCCGCCGAACTTTTTTGCGATCCCGGTGGTCAGGTCGTAGGTCTCGGCCCGCCCCCAGTCGCGCTGCAACTCCAGCAGGTACTGCAGCGACGTCATCGGACGCACCCCGGCCTGCACCATCCGCCCCATCGCGCGCTCGTGAGCCTCCTCCGAAACATCGCCGCAGGCATCGGCAATGACATAGACCTCGAAGCCCTGATCCAGAGCTGATAGGGCCGGACCGACGATGCAGACGGACGTCCACAGGCCGGCCAGCACGATGCGGTTCTTGCCGACAGCATTGATGCGCTCGACGACGCCGGCGTCCTCCCAGGCATTCATGGAGGTGCGGTCGACCATCTTCTCGCCGGGAAAGGCGTCGGTGATCTCGCTGAACATGGGTCCCGAAAAGCTTCTTTCCGCCACGGTGGTGAGGATGGTCGAGACACCGAACCCGGCGGCCGCGTGGGCGACGAGCGCAGCGTTGTTGCGCAGCATGACCCCGTCGATCGACCGGGTGGCGAAGGACATCTGCGACTGGAAGTCGATCATGATCAGCAGATGGTCGTCGGGCTTGATGAGCATGGTGCCCGGAGTCGGTGTTGCTTGGGCCATCAGGCGCCTCCTTGTGTTGGTGGACAGGGATTTCGATGACGCTCCACGGTATGTGTCCGCGTCCTGAGATGGTCAGCAGTGTCGACCGTTCGCCCCTAGGCATCTTGTCGGAACCTGCGTGACTTTTGCTTCGGATTGCCGTGGCATGCTTCCGGTGCCGGAATTTTCCTCAGGTCTGGCGGGTCCTTCTCCAGGCTCCCGGGCTGGTCCCGACCGCCCGTGTGAACGCCCGTGTGAAGTGGGCCTGATCCGCGAAACCGACGTCGAGCGCGATCTCGGCGATGGACATGCGGCTCGTCAGGAGGAGATGCCTTGCCCGGCGCAGCCTCGCCTCCAGCTGCCACTGGTGCGGCGCCAGGCCGGTTGAGGCCTTGAAGGCACGGCAGAAGTAGGCCTGGGAGAGCCCTGCGACGGAGCTCAGCTCCCCGAGCTCGATCCGGTCTCCGAGACGGTCGTCGATGTAGTCGGTCACGCGCCTGAGCTGCCACAACGCAAGGCCGCCCCGCCGCTGCGGTGGGCCCGGTCCCTCGAATGTCTCGGAGAGCGCGACCAGCATGGCCAGGAAGATGCTGTCTCCATAGAGCGGATTCGTCGGGCGCTCGCTCGTCAGCTCGATTTCGATGAGGCGGGCGAGGCCCAGCAGCCTCTGGTCGACAAAGGTGAGACGGGGGGTGACGAGAGCCAGCGGGTTGACCGCTTCCTCGCCCATCACCACCGCCGTCGCCGGATCGAACTGCAGGGCGACGTAGCGCATGTGGCGCATGTTCTCGCTATAGCCGAAGATCGGCGTGTCAGCCGGAACGAAGTGGACGGCCTCGCCGCTGGTCTTGGGCGCCGTGATCGCCTTGGCGGCCGTTTCCGCGAAGCGGATCGGGCCCCCCGCATGGGCGAGGCGCATCGTGAGCTGGGCGCAGGCCGCATGGGCGCCGCCCGAGTAGGGCCCCGACGTGCCCTCAAGGTCCTTGATGACGGCTGTCGCGCCGGCGAAGGTCCTATGCTGCCGCACGAGCAGGTCGGCGCCTCTGTGGGCCGTGACGAGGGGCTTCCTCCATGCCGGCGGTACACCCCCGGGCAGTCGAATGCCCTCGACGGCGCGCAGGGCGGATTTCGGATCGACGGGCTTGGACGCTTGATGACGCATCATTTCTGTCCTCCTCGGTCGTTCAAGCGGTTTAGCTGGCGCAGGACGCAACTAGCGGGGACTCGTGTCGGCGGTTTTCCGATTCGTCGCGTACAGAAAACAGCGGTCCGCGGCTGGTTTCAGCACAGAAGTGACATGCGGCCGGAGGAGGTCGGTCGATTTGGTCAGCCGTCTTCCACCGGCGGCAGAAACGTACAACCGGGGTGTGAGGGGCTCGGGTGTCGAGACTGGGCGGCCGGATGCCTCCCGGGAGCGTTGCAAAACCGCCAGAATTCAGGACTATGAAGCTTGAGGCTGGGACAGGCGCGGAGCTCTGGCATCGATGTCGGACGTTGCAGAGATCAACGAGCGGCCGTTCTTCGCGGCAGGGAAACGGCTCGACGCCGCCAACCAACTGCTGCTCAGAACCGTCGAGAGGGGCTCCCTTTCCATCGCGCAGTACCGGCGCGATCTGCCCGGATTCGGAACCACGGCCCCGAACCCGGTGTCGGACACATACATGGTGGTGGTGAAGCTCAGCAGCTTCGAGCCTCACGACATCTGGCGCGACGGTCACCATCTGCGACGGCCCGCGTTCCGAGGCGGCAGCCTGTCGATCCTCGACCTGCGCCACTCCTGGACCACGGACCTGCAGCAGCCGTTCCACACGATCAATTTCTTCGTGCCTCAGCATACCCTGGACGGACTGGCGGAGGACCTGCGCGCGCCGAAGATCGGGCGGCTGACATGTCCGCTCGACTCTGAGCAAAGGGATGACGTGATGCTCCACCTCGCCCTGTCCCTCCGTCCTGCGTTGGAACGCCCCTGGGAAGCGACCCGATTGTTCGCCGATCAGATCGCGGCCGCGATGAGCACCCACCTGGCCTTCGCCTATGGAGGTCTCACACCGGGCGGAGATCCGATCAAGGGAGGTCTGTCGCCAGTTCAGGAACGCCGGGTAAAAGAGATGCTCATGGCCGACCTGCGGGGGGATGTGAGCCTGTCAGATCTCGCGGCAGCCTGCGGGCTCTCCGCAGGCCACTTCTCCCGGGCCTTCAAGCGGACGACAGGGCTTCCTCCCCACCGCTGGCTTATGGAGCAGCGGCTCAAGCGTGCGAAGGCCCTGCTGCTCGATCCGAGCCGGACCGTTTCCGATGTGGCAATGGCGTGTGGTTTCGCGGATCAGAGCCATTTCACCCGGGTCTTCTCCGGCAGGGTCGGGGCCACGCCTGGCGCCTGGAAGCGCCTGATGGGAGGTTGAACGCCCCCGCGCCGCCGGCATTGCCGGGCTGGTCCAAGCGCCCGGAGCACGAGGGCAGTTTCAGACAAATTTGCCACCGCATCGTTCAAGAGGCTCCGGCATGGCTGATCTAGAACGTCAGCACCGCTCTGAAGATGGGGGTCGCCCATGTCGAGTCCTGATCGCCCCGGTCCCTCGGCGTCCCGACGCGATGTCCTGCTGGGCACCGTTGGAATCGTGGCCGCGGCTCACTTCGGTATGGGCCCTGGCCCGGCATCCGCCCAGACACGATCCCCATCCACTGAAGGAGCGAGAACGATGAATACCATCACGACGACGGACGGCACGGAAATCTTCTACAAGGACTGGGGCAGCGGACAGCCCATCGTCTTTCACCATGGCTGGCCGCTCAGCTCGGATGACTGGGACAGCCAGATGCTGTTCTTCCTTCATCAGGGCTACCGCGTCATCGCCCATGACCGCCGTGGCCATGGTCGCTCGACACAGACCGCTCACGGCAACGAGATGGACACCTATGCCGATGATGTCGTCCAACTGGCGAAAGCCCTTGACCTCAAGAGCGCGATCCACATCGGCCACTCCACCGGAGGCGGCGAGGTGGCTCGCTACGTTGCCCGCGCTGAGCCGGGACGCGTGGCCAAGGCGGTGCTGATCGGCGCGGTGCCGCCCATTATGGTCAAGTCGGACAAGAACCCCGGCGGTCTGCCGCTCGAGGTCTTCGATGGCTTCCGCGCGGCCGTCGCGGCGAACCGGGCGCAGTTCTACGTGGATGTGCCGGCAGGTCCCTTCTATGGCTTCAATCGTCCCGGTGCGAAGGTCTCACAGGGCGTGATCGACAACTGGTGGCGACAGGGCATGATGGGGGGCATCAAGCCGCAATACGACTGCATCAAGGCCTTCTCGGAAACCGACTTCACGGAGGACCTCAAGAAGATCGGGGTCCCTACGCTGGTGATGCATGGCGACGACGATCAGATCGTGCCTTTCGCGGATTCCGCGCCGCTGTCCGTCAAGCTCCTGAAGCATGGGACCCTCAAGGTCTACGAGGGGCTGCCGCATGGGCTCTGCACGACCCATCCTGACGTCGTGAACGCCGACCTCCTGGCCTTCATCAAGGGGGCGGCCTGAACTGCGGGCGCGTGTTCAGGGCAGCAAGTGATGGAATTCCGGGCTTCTGACCCGAGCCACGCATGAGACTCCGGTGGTTGGTGCCTGACCATCCACCGGACACGGTGCCAACGCCTATCCGGGAGCGTCCGATGGACCGCCAACGGCCTGATCCGTCCAAGACCAGCCTTGATCGGCGCCAGTTGCTGATGGCGGCCTCGACCTTGGTGGTGTCGCCCCTGCTGGCGGCGCGGGCACGCGCCGCCGCAACGCACAGCTTCAGGCAAGGCGATTTCGACATCACCGTCATCAGCGACGGCTTCATCACCCTGCCGATCAGTATCATCGCGCCGGAGGCCCCGCCGCAGGAACAGGCCGACATCCTCCGGCGGCTGGGCGGGACAGGCGACACCGCGCCCGTCAACGCCAACATCCCGCTGATCCGGTCAGGGCAGGATCTGATCCTCGTCGACAACGGCTCCGGCGACAAGTTCCAGGCCAGCGCCGGGCGGCTTGCCGCCAACCTCAGAGAGGCCGGGATCGATCCGGCTTCGGTCACGAAGATCGTCTGCACCCATGCCCATCCTGACCATGTCGGCGGGACGCTTGGACCGGACGGGCGCCTGATCTTCCCGGATGCGGCCTACTATGTGAGCGCCGCCGAATGGCAGTTCTGGATGGATCCGGACTATCGCACGTCGATGCCGGACGCGTTGCACGAGTTCGCCCGCGGAGCGCAGCGCGACCTCTCCGCCATCCGGGAGCGGGTGACCCTGGTGAAGCCGGGAGACGACATCGTCACCGGCCTGCGCGTCCTCGACACGGCAGGCCACACGCCGGGCCATGTGTCTCTTGAACTCGACGGCGGGGAGGGGCTCATCATCACAGGCGATGCGGCCACCAACGTCGTCGTCTCGTTCGAGCATCCCACCTGGAAGTTCGGGTTCGACATGCTGCATGACGTGGCGATTCCAAACCGCCGGGCGCTCCTGGAGCGTGCGGCGACCGACCGGATCAAGCTCCTCGGGTATCATTGGACCTACCCTGGCGTCGGCTATGCCGAGCGCCTGGGTAGCGCTTACCGGTTCGCCGCTGCATGACGCACCCACTCAGGCTCAACCTTGGAGAGACGCACTATGCAGGACGCACCCCGATTCAGCGCAATAGAGGCTCCCAACCAGTTCGCGGAGGCCGGCGGTCGGACGCTGGCCTACCGCTCCATCGGGGCGGGCAAGCCGCTCGTGCTCTGCACGCGCTTCCGCGGCACCATGGATGAGTGGGATCCGGCCTTTCTCGACGCGCTCGCGGGCCAGGGCTTCCGGGTCGTGACATTCGACTACAGCGGCCTCGGGCTCTCCACCGGCACGGCGACCTACAACCCTTTCGAGATGGCGAAGGACCCGCGCGACCTGATCAAGGCGCTCGGCCTGGAAGATGCCGTGATTGGCGGATGGTCGCTCGGGGGGCTGGCTGCCCAGGTGGTAGTCGCCCTGGATCCGGCAGGCATCAGCCACGCGGTGCTGATCGGCACGGGACCGCCCGGTTTCCTGGCGAAGACCGCCGAGCAGCTCTTCTATGACGTCGCCGGAAAGGCGGAGAACGACTTCGAGGATTTCGTCATCCTGTTCTTCGAACCCGCTTCGGAGACGAGCCGGGAAGCCGCCCGTCGCTCGGCGGAGCGCATCGCACAGCGCAAGCAGGGGCGCAGCCCCGCGGTGCCCACCGACTTCGCCCGGGCCAACCTCGGCGCCGGACCGCGAAATCCGATGTTCCCCGCCGACCCCGTCCTTCAGGCCCTGAAGGGCACGGCGATCCCGATCCTGCATGTCGGTGGCGATCACGACATCGTCTTTCCGGTCGAGAACTGGTACGCGCTCAACCAGGAGATGAAAACGCTCCACCTCGTCACCTTCCCGCAGTCGGGGCATGGGCCGCAGCACCAATACCCACAGATCAGCGCCGACGTGATCGCGAGCTTCGTGCGCAACACCTGAGGCGGCCTCTTTCCGGCAGGCATGACGGCATGACGAAGGAGACGTATCATGTCCAAGACCATCCTCCTGATCCACGGCGCCTGGCTCAACGGGCACAGCTGGGAAGGATTCAAGACCCGCTACGAGGCGAAGGGCTACCATGTGGCTGCGCCATCGTGGCCCCACGACGAGCGCTCCCCGGCCGAGCTGCGCGCGTCCCCGCATGAGGACCTGCGCAACGTGGGCATCCGGCGGATCATCGACCATTACGAGGGCGAGATCCGCGCCCTGCCGGAAGAGCCGATCATCATCGGCCACTCCGCCGGAGGGGTGTTCACGCAGATGCTGCTCGACCGCGGCCATGGCGTTGCGGGCGTCGCGATCAACCCCGCCCCGACAGCCGGCGTGCCGCTCGGCCGCCATGCCATCGTGTCGGCCCTCCCGGTCTTCCTCTCCTTTGGCAGTTGGCGCCGCGTCATGACCATGTCGCGCCGCTTCTTCGGACGGCGCTTCGCGCAGACCCTGCCGAAGGACGAACAGGACGCCGCCTACGACCGCTACATCGTGCCCACGCCGGGAAAGGTGTACTGGGATGGCATCGTCAGTCCCGGAAAGATCCGCTGGGACAACCCGGACCGCGCGCCGCTCCTGCTCATCGGCGGCGGTCTGGACCTGATCGCCGACGCCACAATGACCGAGGCGATTCACCGGAAGCAGAAGCAGGCTGGGTCGCGAACCGACCTGAAGATCTTTCCCGACCGCTCGCACTGGACGTGCCTGGACCGCGGCTGGGAGGAGGTGGCGGACTACGCGCTGGACTGGGCCGTGCAGAACGCCCGCTCCAACGCCAGTAATGCCAGGCCGCTCGGTGCAGCCCGTACGGCCTGATCAGGCCGCATGTCCGGGCAGCGCGCCTTCGATGAGCTTGCGCTGCTTGCCGACGAGGGTCTCGCGTGGATTGTCAGTGGCCCGGATCGCCACGTCCGCATCACGCTTGGACAAGTTCAGCTCCTGACTGGCCAGCACCACATCGAGGCGCACGTTTCGGCATGCCTTACGGAACTGCGTGAAGAAAGGCGTGAGCAGGTGGATCAGGAGCGGGTCGTAGGTGGTCACGCGCAGCTCGCCTGCGGGAGCGATCTCCCGTCCCGCACGTGGGCCTGGTAAGCCGGGGTCTAGAAGGCGATGGCGGAGAGGGGGTGTCCGCCTGAGACTCCGAGAAAACACCATAGTCACTCTTAATCAAGCTACCTCAACCCAGAGATGGGCAAGATTCTCCTTAGTAGCCTCGCAAAAGCTTAGGGGTGCCTAAAAACTTTTGCGCTTGCAATTAGGACGTTAGCGTATACGTTAACTTATATGACGTTCGGATACGTAAGCGGATATGAAACCAGCAAGCCTTCCAAAATCCATATCTGAGCCGCCCGCAGGA
The DNA here is from genome assembly GCF_056148915.1 of Microvirga sp. jy35. Classification (NCBI taxonomy): domain Bacteria; kingdom Pseudomonadati; phylum Pseudomonadota; class Alphaproteobacteria; order Hyphomicrobiales; family Methylobacteriaceae; genus Microvirga; species Microvirga sp. jy35. The sequence goes on from NZ_JBWBEW010000021.1 coordinate 30,521, forward strand.
AAGTCGGCGGAGCGTTCCGCCCATGTGGCATACGCTAAGATCAAGCAGCGCATTTTGGACAACGATTACGCACCAGGGATCGCTGTTCTCGAGCAGGCGCTTGCAGATGATCTGGGGCTCTCGCGTACGCCGATCCGGGAGGCGCTCGTCAGGTTGGAACAGGAAGGCCTCGTCCAGGTCGTTCCGCGGCATGGCATGAAAGTACTGCCGCTCTCACCGCGAGATATGCGGGAAATCTACGAAATCATGATCAGTCTTGAGCTTACCGCGACTGATCTTCTTGCGAAGCGAAGGCCGTCCAAGGAGGAGATCGCGCCGCTTATGCAGGCATGCGATGACATGGAAGCGGCTCTTGAGCGCGATGATCTAAGGGCGTGGGCGAGTGCCGATGAGCGCTTCCACTTTTCCCTTGTCGAGCTCTGCGGAAACAGGCGCCTTGCAGCTATGGTGATGGGTGTCTGGGAGCAGTCGCACCGTGCCAGAATGTTTACGCTCCGGCTTCGCCCCAAACCCGTCGATTCGACGCGCGAGCATCGGGATGTTGTCAATGCGATCCTCGCAGGTGACGCTGTCCAAGCCAGACGCCTCTACCGCGACCACCGTGAGAAGGCTTCGAACGGTATGGTTGCGATTATCGAGCAGTTCGGGCTGACCCGGCTGTGAGGAGCCTGACAGCTCACTTCTCGTCTCCGAAGGCCGCGCCAACGGCCCGGACGGCGATTGAACCGACCAACCGGCCAGCCGCGAGCGTGGTCGGGACGTACAAAAGTCCGGACGGCAACATTTCGGAGGAAGCCCATGATGCCCACGCGCGTCGTCATCGAGGTCTGCTGGAGCTCAAACCTTAGTATATTCCGCCTGCGCCGGCGGCATCGGATGGGAGGAGCGGTATGACGCTTCCCCTCTCCGGAATCCGCGTCCTTGACGTCAGCCAAGTCATGGCCGGTCCATTTTGCTGCATGCTTCTTGGTGACATGGGCGCTGATGTCATCAAAGTTGAGCCTCCTGGGGTTGGCGACCAAACGCGACGGGCAATGGGCTTCCGTCTCCAGAGCGACGACAGTCCAGGCTTCCTAGCACTCAATCGCAACAAGCGAAGCGTCGAGATCGATCTTAAGAGTGAAGCAGGACGTGCAGTCTTCTACAAACTGGTTGAGACGGCTGACATCCTCGTCGAGAACAATCGCCCGGGCGTCACATCCCGGCTGAAGATCGACTATACTACCCTCAACAAAATCAATCCTCGCTTGATCTATGCCAGCATTTCGGGCTTTGGGCAGACAGGGCCGTGGTCGCAGCGACCTGGATTCGATCTTATCGCGCAGGCAATGTCAGGCGTCCTCAGTGCTACAGGTTTGCCTGGCGGCGAACCGGTGAAGTGCGGAGTGCCGATTGCTGATCTCGGATCGGGCATGTTGGCGCTCTATGGTATCCTGAGCGCCTATATCGGCCGTGAGAAGACCGGGTTGGGGCAGCACATCGATGCCTCGTTGTTCGAGACCGCACTCGCCCTCTCGATCTGGGAAGTGACTGAGTACTGGGGAACGGGACGGACGCCCCAGCCGCTCGGCACGGCGAACCGCATGAGTGCGCCTTACCAGGCGATACGCGCCTCGGATGGCTTCTTCGTCGTCGGGGCTGCAAACCAGAAACTCTGGATAAGTCTATGCAACGTGATTGGCCAGCCGGAGCTGATAGACGATCCCCGGTTTAGGGACAACGTGGGGCGGTTAAAGCACAGACAAGAGCTTATCGACGCAATTGAGCCGGCGTTCAGGAAGAAATCCGCCGCTGAATGGGTAGACGAACTCTTGGCCGTCGGCGTTCCGGCGGCGCCAGTCTATGACTTTGCCCAAGCTCTCGCAGCGGAGCACACCCTCGAACGGAAAATGGTGATGCAGATCGATCACCCGGCTGAGGGATCAATCAATTCCCTCGGCTTCCCGGTCAAATTGAGTAGGACGCCTCAAGAAGTGCGGTACCCACCCCCAATGCTCGGGCAGCACACTGAGGAGGTGCTGAAAGAGCTCGGCCTGCCAGCGGACGCCATGCGTGAGGCCAGGAACGAGGGGGCCACGGCCGCATGAGCGAGGGAGCCGTCACGTACCATCGCGAAGGCGTTGTCGGATGGGTTGTCTTCAACCGGCCCGAGGCGCGTAACGCGATGACTTGGCCGATGTACCGGCAACTGAAGGAGGCCTGCGAGACGATTGCCGCAGATCCTGAGGTCCGGTGCGTGGTATTCCGTGGGGCGGGTGGCAAGGCTTTTGTGGCCGGAACCGACATCGCTCAGTTCCGCGATTTCTCATCGGCTGACGATGGGATCGCGTACGAGAGGCAGATGGAAGTCTACCTTTCGACCATCGAGAGCCTCCCAGTTCCAACACTAGCGGTCATTGAGGGGTGGGCCATCGGCGGGGGGCTGGCGATAGCGGGCGTTTGTGATCTCAGGATCGCCACACCCGGATCCCGGTTCGGGGTGCCAATTGCCCGTACCCTCGGCAACTGCCTGTCGACGGAGAACTATGCGCGCCTTGTCGCCGGGTTTGGTGCCTCGCGCGTCAAGAAAATGCTGCTGATGGCTGAGCCTCTACACGCTGAGGAGGCGCTCGCGAGCGGATTCCTGAGCGAGATCGTCGAGCCGGAAGCACTTGGTGGCAGGGTTGCCGAGATTTGTGACCGTCTCGCCGTCAATGCTCCAATCACCATGCGAACCGCGAAGGAGGCTATCCGCCGCCTTCTACATTCGGCCATGCCGCCCGGCGACGACCTCGTCGCCCAGAGTTATGGCAGCCGTGATTTCCGCATTGGCGTAGAGGCATTTGTGGCCAAGACGCAGCCTAAGTGGGAGGGGCGCTGAGCACGAAAGGGCTTGCCACCCCGAGGCGTTCGAGAAGCCGCTACACGGGCCGAAACGGGTCCGAATGATAAGCCGGGCGGCAGACCAGAAGCCGGATACAACGGAGGAAATCCAATGACTCATAACGTCACAAGACGCGCCGCGCTGGCTATCGCCGCATCGGTCGCATTGCTCGCTGCCCCTGCCGCTCACGCCCAGCAGGGCCAAGCGCGCGAAATCGTCTTCGTCCTCGGCAACAACCTCTTCAGCGTGCCGGCCTTTGCGGCGGTCGAGAACGGGTACTGGGCAAAGCAGGGGCTCAACGTCAGACTCAAACTGGTTGCCAGCGGCCGTGAAATCACCCAGGCCCTGAATGCCGGCGAGGCCCAGCTCGGTGGAGCCAATATGGGAACCACCACCGCTAGCGCGCGCGCAAGCGGCAACATGCTCAAGGGCGTGATCCCCTACTACAATGACGCTGCCTTCATAGCTGTGGCCGGCGGACGCGGCATTATCGGCCGGGCCGACCGTGGCATCTCAAAGGAGGCCAAGTCCCTGGTCGGCAAAAAGATCGGCAGTCTCGCAGGCAGTACGCAAGAGGTCTACCTGCGCGAGTACCTCGCCCAGAATGGCCTCGACATCAAACAGGTCCAGGTCGTCAACGTGCCGGTGCCTGATATGCCAATCTCGCTCTCGCAGGGTTTGGTTGACGCTACCGTCCCTTGGGAGCCCTACCTCTCGCAGAGCCTTCGAGAGCTCGGGGAGAACGCAGTAGCCGTCAGCCGCGGCGCGCCGGGTTTGGTGGCGGATGTGATCGGCGTCCTCGCCAATGAGAAGTACATTGCCGAGAACAAGGGCCTCCTTGAAAAATTCGCGATTGGCCTGGCGGAGGGAACGCAGTTTGTCCGCAAAAACCCGGAGGAGACCGCCAAAATCGCTACCTACCACCTCGATGGCCTAAATCTCGCGGACGCGGTTGAGGGCATCAAGCATATGGCCTGGGATCCGCGCATCTCCGTTTGCACCGAGGAGGGCCTCCTCAAGACCGGCAACGACATGGTCAAGGAGGGGCTGATCAAGGGTGCAGGCTTCAAGTCCGCCGGCGAGTTCGCCGAGCGCAGCATCCTCGACAAGGTCACGAAGGAGCATCCTAATCTCTTCGACGACCTCCCACCAATTCCAACAAGCGTCACCGATTGCAAGGGCACCCTGAAGTAGCGCGCCCGCGCACCTCACTTGCCACCTAACAGGAGAAAGAAATGGTTCCCTACGAGAAGCAGGTCGTCACGGTCGTCCGCCAGGGCAGCATCGGGACGGATGTGACCTACGAGCCACCGCTGCGGATAGGCTTCGGCATAAGCGACAAGACCGTAGACAATCCCAATGCGACGATGGGGCGGAGCATTCTCGTCCCGGGCGCGGGGCCGAACCCGACCCACTATCATGCTGAGAACGATGTCGTCTGGTACATCCTCTACGGCAAAATCAAGCTATGGCACGCCAGAAGCGACGCCAGTGAACGGCAGGAGGTCATCCTGGAGGGCGGCGACTTCGTCTACGTCCCTGCCGGCGCCATTCACGTCATCGCAAACGCATCGGAGACCGAAGAGGCCTCCTTGATCTTCTGTTACATCGGCGTGCCCAGCACCGACGCGGCCAAGACCATCTGGCTCAGCGAGGACGGCAAGACCCGCCTTGAGCCCGAATCCGAACTGGCCTGAGAGGAGTGACTGTCATGGACGAGACCACCACAGACAAGATCATCGTCGAGGGCTTCCAGCACTTCTTCGAGACGGCTGACGGTCCCGTCCAGGCGACGGGGCAGATCGACCTGAAAATTCCCTCGGGCCAATTCGTTACACTGGTTGGCCCGAGCGGATGTGGCAAGACCACCCTACTCAAAGCCATTGCGGGCTTTATCACCCCCACGAGGGGGAGAATTATCTGCGACGGCAAGCTGGTGACTGCTCCAGGACGCGATCGTGGTGTCGTGTTCCAGGAGTTAGCCATTCTCCCCTGGAGGACTGTGCGCAGGAACATTGCGCACGGACTCGAGATCGTCGGAACCCCGAAGGCAGAAAAGGACCGCGTCGTCGAGCGTCTCATCGCGCTCACCGGATTGAGAGGCTTCGAGGACCGCTATCCCCACGAGCTCTCCGGTGGCATGCGCCAGCGCGTCGCCGTCGCAAGGACATGGGCGGCGGATCCCGATGTCATCTTGATGGACGAGCCGTTTGCAGCCGTCGATGCCATGACCAGGCTCACGCTCCAGGAAGAGCTCGCGAGCCTCACCTTCAGCACCAAAAAGACTGTGTTCTTCATCACCCACAGCGTGGATGAGGCGGTTTTCTTGGCAGACCGGGTACTCGTCATGAGCCGTCGTCCGGGACGGATCAAGGCCAGCATTGAGGTGCCGCGCCGTAAAGCGGGCGGACGTGATTGGGAATCCTTCACGACCGACCCCGAGATGCAAGCGATAAGTGAGCAGGTGCTGCGGCTGGTCCGTGACGAAAGGATTGACCCTGAGACGCGTGCTGCGGCGCTGAAGGAGGCGTCATGAACGTGGTTGTCGCTTCGACCGGAACAGCGCCCGTTGCGCTTGTGCAAGCTAGTGGAACAGCCCTGAGGGGAATGTTCCGCAAAACGAGATTCCTGATGCCCTTCGTTGCGCTCGTCGCAATCTGGTGGGCAGTCAAAATTACCTTCGACCTCTCCGACCGCGTCTTAGTATCTCCGGCGCAGGTCGCAGTCGCGATGTGGACGCTCTTCTCACGGGGCATTCTAGCTGATTACGCCGCTTCAAGTCTCTACTTGATCGGGATAGGAGTGCTCGTCTCGGCTGTGATGGGCATTCCGCTGGGCTTTGCAATCGGGTCCAACAAGTATATGGCCCGATCGCTCGGTCTGTTTCTGCGGTTCTTTCAAGGCGTGTCAGGCATTTCCTGGCTTCCTCTGGCTGTCATTTGGTTTGGGTTCACCGACACTACCGTCCTGGTGATCGTTGTTTACACGCTGGTCGTCCCGGTGATCTTCAACACGATGCTCGGGGTCAGGGCGATCCCGAAGGACTATGCGCTGGCGCTGCGCTCGCTCGGGGCAAGCCGCATGCAGATCGTCAAGGACGTCTATCTCCCAGGAGCACTGCCGAGCATCGTTGTCGGGCTCCGGCTCGGGATGGGATATGGCTGGCGCGCTCTGATAGCGGCGGAGATGCTCGTCCGGCAGGGTGGGCTGGGGGACCTGATTTTTGGTGCCCGGACCTTCGGCCAGATCGACCGTATCATCAGTGGCATGATCGTGATCGGCGTCCTCTATATCGTCGTGGACCGCCTAATCATTCAGCCAATCGAGAACCTCACCTTCGCACGCTGGGGAGTTCTGAGGCGATGAAAGACAACATCGATACTACTTCCCGCTCGCTGTCGGTCGAAAGGGTCGTCTGGCAACTCCTTCCGGCGGCACCCTTTCTCGTCCTACTCTTCGCCTGGTCAGCGTACTGGCTGTACGCCCGCCCGGCGGAGGGGACGCTGCCGCCGGCATGGTCGGTAGCCGAGACCCTCTGGGGTCTTGCCGCTAGCGGTGAGCTTTGGGGGCACGTGACAGCTAGTCTTGGACGCCTGCTCCTGGGGACCGCTGTCGGGGTAATCACCGGTGTCATTGGGGGCTTCCTCGCCGGTCTCAATCGGAACATTTCCGAATTTGTCAGCCCACTGGTGATCTTCTTCAACGCGATCTCCGGAATCGTCTGGTTGCCCCTGGTAATCGGCTGGCTTGGAATCGGCACGGCGCTTGTAGTCTTCCTGATATGGAACACGGTGTTCTTCCTCGTATTCCAGAACACGGTCCTCGGCGTTCAGTTGGTCCCGACCGTTCTCGAGCAGGGTGTCCGAACTCTCGGCGCGGGCCGCATGCACACAGTGCTCACGGTTACGCTTCCAGGGGCGCTTCCATACATTCTCTCGGGCATCCGTTCAGGTCTCGGATTCGGCTGGCGTGCTCTGATCGCCGCAGAACTTGTGGGGGCATCTACCGGCCTCGGGCACATGATCTTCCGGGCAGCCGAGTTCCACCGCGCTGATATCATCATCGGAGGATGTGTGGTGATCGGCTCCATCGGCCTTCTAATGGATCGGTATCTGCTAGTGCCAATCGAGCGCCGCACGATCGAGCGGTGGGGCCTGGTAACTACAACGAAGGGAATTTGACATGAGCGTGTCAGCGACCGCCACACCTCAGGCATCGATGAGGCGCAAGCTTCCAAAGGCCGAAATCACGAGGCTGCTCCTAGGCGTTTTGATTGTGCTCGGCATCCTCTATGGGCAGCATGTCTTTGGAATAATAACTCGAAGCTCTAGGATCGACCCTGCTATCCAACGGGACGGTATGGTGGACATTATAGCCGTACTCAACTTTGAGCCTGAGCGGTTTCACAATGAACGTCTCGCAACCTATGGAATGTTCAGCGGACGCGACGGTTCAGTAAGCCGCATTCGTCTGCGGCAGGTCTCGCAGGAGCGCTTGCAGGCCCTCGCGAGCCTCCCTTGGATTGATCACCTGGAACCGCTGCGGTGAGCGGAGTAGGGACGGGCCGTCGCGCACTGGCGATGTCGGTCGTCGCTCAGACGCTCACCATCTTGCCCGTCTTCCTTGTCGGAAGTCTCTCGACGCTAATGAGCGCCGACCTTCTCATGAGCCCATTTGATCTAGGCCTAGCAGTCGCGGTCTTCTACACCCTGTCGGCTGTAGGCTCGGCTGGTCTCGGACGTGCCTCTGACTCGATGGGCGCATGGACCGCCACGAGGGCGGGCCTGATAGCCACTGTCGCGGCACTCGCCGGAATTGCCGCGCTGATTTCTAGCGCCAGCGGGCTCATAGGCCTCCTCGCGCTTGCCGGGCTTGCCAATGGCTGGGTCCAGCCTTCCACGAATCTAGCCGTCTCCCGAAACGTCAGCGGAAGCCGGCAGGGCTTTGCATTCGGAGTGAAGCAGTCCTCAATCCCAATCGCCACGATGGCCGGCGGGATCGCGGTGCCGGCTATCGGTCTGACCCTAGGCTGGCGTTGGGCGTTCGGCTTTGCCGCCCTAATCTCTCTCACCGCTCTCCTCAACCTTCCGAAGGATGAGACCACGACCGCGCGCCCGCGCACGTCGGGAAGACTCGGGATCTCGCGCGGAACGCTGATGGTACTTGCCGCAATGTCGGGTTGTGGAGCCGGCAGCGCCAACGCGATGGCCGCATTCCTAGTGTCCTCGATCATAGCCTCCGGACATCCGGAGGCTATGGCCGGCATCATGCTAGCCATAGGCAGCCTCGTCTCCATTATCGCCAGGGTTGCGCTCGGTGCGGCGGCCGACGTGGGACGGATTCCCCTACTGAGGTCAGTCGCCGTCCTCTTCATGGGAGGAGCTGTGGCCTACGCTTGTCTCGCTGTCGGCTCCGGGTGGATCCCAATTCTCATTGGCACCGTGTTCGCCTTCGGCATGGGGTGGGGCTGGTCCGGCTTATCAATCTTGGCGATCGTCAGAGCCAGTCCGGGAGCCGCTGGCGCCGCGACAGGTATCACACAGGCCGGCGTGTTCGCCGGTGCCGTATTCGGTCCACTCTCGTTCGGCTGGATCGTACAGCACGGATCCTATGCGGCGGCATGGTTAGCCATGGCTGCGGTCGCGGCCGCGGCGGCCGCTCTCGCTGTTCTTGGACATAGGCTTCTCGGACAGCCCAGTGAGGTTCTGACAAGGGTCGGACCGGCACGAGAGGAGAACGCATGACAACGATCGATGCGCACCAGCATTTCTGGCGTCTCGGACAGCGGAACCATCGGTGGCCAGAAGCAGCCCGACCTGTTCTGGAACAGGACTTCACGCCTGAGGATCTTTGGCGAGAGATGGATCGCGCGGAGGTCGACGGTACGATCCTGATGCAGTCTCTGAACGATCTCGATGAGACGGCCGAATTACTAGAACTGGCTGCAGGGATGGGCAGGATCGTCGGGGTGATCGGATGGGTTCCCCTGACTGGCCCAGATGCGACGGCGCGCTCCCTCGATGCCCTGCATCTGAGCGATAGCCTTGTCGGCGTGCGGCACCTAATCAACTTTGAGCCGGATCCGCGATGGCTGCTGTCCCCGAATGTACAAGAATCGATTGATGTAATCGCCTCTAGGGGGCTGGTCTTTGACTCCGTTCCGAACGACCCCGTCCGCCTCGAAGCCGTCTTGGCGACGGCGGAGCGCAGACCCGGGATGCGTGTCGTGATCGATCATCTCGGCCGCCCTCCGGTTGCCGCGGCAGGATGGGAACCTTGGGCTTCGCAGATCTCCCGCGCCGCCGAGCTGCCCAATGTCAGCATCAAGCTTTCCGTAGGGTTAGATGTCGCTCTTGGCTGGACTTGGTCGACTGATGACCTGCGACGGTATGCTGACCACACACTTGACTGCTTTGGACCTGAACGGGTGATGGCCGCGAGCAACTGGCCGGTTTCGACTCTCGCCGGCAACTACAGTGCGATCTGGGAAGGTATCCGCATCCTGGTTTCCGGTCTGACGCCCCCTGAGAGGGAAATGGTGCTCGGGGGAACCGCGCGGCAGGTGTTCGGCCTTGCAGATGCGGGCCGGTCCGTTCTCGCCGAAGCGGGTGAGAGCAGATGAGCTTGTTCGATCTCAGTGGGCGCGTAGCCGTCGTAACTGGAGGTGGGCGCGGACTGGGCCAGGCGATGGCGCTTGGCCTCGCTAGCGCGCAAGCTAAAGTCGTCGTCGCGGGACGTGGGGGCACCGAACTCCACGAGACTGTCGCAAGAATCGAGGAGGCCGGCGGACGCGCGTCCGCAATCTCCATCGATCTTTTGGACCCAGCAGGCGCCGATCACCTCATCGAGCAAGCTGTCACCCGGCATGGAAAGGTCGACGTGATGCTGCATGCTGCCGGATCCCAGGTTCGTAAGCCAGCAGTCGACATTGCCGTGGAGGAGTGGACACAAGTCACCGACATCCACCTCAAGGCCGCTTTCCTGCTGGCGCGAGCGACAGCGCGGCACCTCATTGGACGGGGCGCACCTGGCAAGGTGATCTTCGTCGGATCACTGAATTCGCATATTGGGATTCGCAACGTCTCCGCCTATGCCGCCTCGAAGAGCGGGGTATCCGGCCTTGCTCGGGTGCTCGCCAACGAATGGGCTCCGGACGGCATCTGCGTCAATACGATAGTGCCTGGCTACTACCGCACTCTCCTGACGGAAGACCTATTTGCCGACCCGGTCAAACACGACTGGGTGATGTCCCGCATCCCTATGCGGCGCCTGGGGGAACCCTCCGACCTTGCCGGCGCAGCGATCTTCTTCGCGTCGGCGGCGTCTGACTATGTCACCGGGGCGGAGATTAGAGTCGACGGTGGATGGCTGGCGACATGAATGGGCACGAGATGCCCTCGGAAGCAGGAAACCAATTCAACCGACCCTGTGGGGTCAACTAAAAAAGAAGGAGTAAGACAATGTTCCGTCACATGGCTATCCTGAAGTTCAAGGCCGATGCCGACCCAGCCGCGATCCAGCGCTACTTCGAGAACTTTCCGAAACTCGCCGAAAGTCTGCCCGTCATTAGATCCTGGTATCTCGGCCGCAATGAGGGATCGGGCGGAGAGTCCCACGTGAAGCGCCACGGGCACAAGCCGAACTACGATGTAGGCCTCGTCCTCGAGTTCGACGATCAGACGGGCTACCGCGATTACGCTGAGTCGCCCGAACACCAGTCCTTCTTTGAGGAGTTCTGTACGCCGATCTTCGCCGAACGTGTGGTGGTTCAGTTCCACCCCAAGTGAGTGGTTTAGCGGGGCTCGTTCGGCGAGCCCCGCTAAGTTTCAACGGCGGAAATCCCAATGGTGACTTCAATCGAAAAGGAGGTCAGCGCTGAGCTGCGCAACCTTCTGGGACCGCGCGGGGTCCTGGTCGGCGCAGACATCCCTGAGCGCTACACGCGCGATTGGAGCGGTGATTTTTCCTGCGTACCCCTCGCGGTGCTGCGGCCGGCAAACACGGCCGAGGTGGCTGAGGCACTGCGTCTCTGCCGAAGGGCTGGCCTTCGGGTGGTGCCTCAGGGCGGCCATACCGGCCTAGTGGGTGGCGGCACACCTGATGGACCAGACCAGATCGTGCTTAGCCTTGAACGGCTGAACCGTATCCGGGGCATTGATCCCCTCGGAATGACGATTACGGTGGATGCCGGCTGCATCCTACAGGATATCAAGGATGCGGCGCACGAGCAGGGCTGCCTGTTTCCGCTGACGCTCGGGGCGCAAGGAAGCTGCCAAATCGGGGGAAATATCGCGACGAATGCGGGCGGGCTGAACGTGCTCCGGTATGGAATGACCCGGAGATCCGTTCTTGGTCTGGAAGTCGTCTTACCCGACGGGGAGCTTCTCTCGGATCTCCGGCCGCTTCACAAGAACAACACCGGCCTTGACCTAAAGCAACTTTTCATCGGCAGCGAGGGAACACTCGGAATCATCACGGCAGCGACTCTGAAACTTTATCCACGCCCTCGCCATGTGGAAACAGTCTGGATCGCGTGCGAGAGCGTAGCGGCCGTTATGGAGGTCTACGCGCTTTTCCAGCGCGAGGCCGGCGAGATGCTCTCCGCCTTCGAGTTGATCACCGCACCCTGTCTCGAGCTTGCCTTCGATTTTGACCCGGGAGCCTCACTGTTGCGGCACCTAGCCGGATATCCTGCCCACGCCCTGGTGGAGTTGTCCTCCAGTGGAGGGCCGCCTCTCAAGGACTGGGTAGAGAACCTGACTGGGTCAGCCTTCGAGAAAGAACTCGCCGTCGACGGGGTGATCGCGCAGAGCGAGGCGCACGCCCAGCAGTTCTGGCGGGTCCGAGAGATGATGGTAGAGGCGCAGCAGAAGAGAGGGCTGCATCTGCGATCCGACGTCTCTGTTCCCATCTCCTCAATTGCCGCGTTCATCGACGCCGTCGCCGATGCGCTCTGTGCGGACCTGCCTGGTCTCCTTGTCCTGAGCTACGGGCATGTGGGGGACGGAAACGTCCACGTGAACGCACTTCCCCCGCACGGAATGGATGCTGCCGGTTTTCGGCCCTGGTTAGGGCCCCTAACCAGTCGCCTGAACGATGTTGTTGACACTTTCGAGGGTAGCATCAGCGCTGAACATGGAATCGGGCTCTCGAAACGTGCGGCACTCGACGCTCGGCTGAATGATGTCGAGAGAGACGTTATGAGGACTATGAAGCGGCTGTTCGACCCAATGCAGATGCTTTCCCCGGGCCGCGTGGTTATTCCATAGCGCAGTCAGTTGGCGTGGCTGATTGTTTCACCGCCTGCGTGATGGCTTTGTTTGGTTTTGCTGTCAGGGCCAGCCGATTGGGACCGTTTCATCGTCTGCAGAACCACGAGTAGTAACTTTTGGCCAGAATTGCTGTTACGGCCCATGTTGGGGCAAGTCGAGCCGCCGAGCAAAATAAATTAATCTCACCAATAACTTAGTAGAGATTAATGGCGGAGAGGGGGATGATAGAAGCCTTAAAATGACCTGATGGCCATGTAGGCAGCCCGCTAGATAAACCTGCAGCCTGAGATCAATAAGGGTTTCGCTCGATCATCCAATTTGGACTGCCATGGCGCGTCCATGAAATGCAATACCAACCATGGCTGAATGAACCAGCACGCAAGAGCGTTCAGAGCTACTATTCAAGCCAAAGACTAGGGAAACGCTGTTGTATCTCGCGCTTGGCTTTGCGGGATTCGATAATGAGGCTGCGAAAGGCGCGTAGAGCGTTAGCAAGAATCATAGCTGGTTCTTTGATCAAGGTTTGATGACGTACCAAAGGTTATGGTTCGTAGCGCCTGCAAAAGGGGATAGGCCTCTGAGAAGAGGCGCCCAATGCAAGCTTGATAGGTTTATGCATTTATTTGGTGCGCTGCAGTATATAGGTCAGCACACGTGACCTATGCTCTTGGTGCATGGAGAGGGCACATAGCTAGCTTGACCCAAAGAGTTGCAGCGGCGAGCGCCAGCATCCCTAGGAGGACTAGAGCCTTGCCTCTCGTCCGAGATAGCTGAACCGTAAGGCGTCGCGGATAGAGTAAGCTCTCTTGAATGCAGTTAGCGCCGCCCTCTGCCTACCCTGTCCGCGATCTTTTCCAGGGCGTCAAAAAGATGGATCCGGTTAAACGCGCTCCAAAACCGAGAAGTGAAGCCATTGACCAAAAACGCACGGACGACATGGAATGCCGTCACAAGCCCGACGGATAAATGAAGGGTTTGCGCCGTGATGGCCATCTCAGCGAGACCACCGGGAGAGGCTCCCAACGCAGCACTGGCGAGGTCCAAGCCGGTAACGATCGAAAGTAGCACGGCGTAGCCGAACAAGCATGCGGCAAGAACAAGAACAAACAGGGCGCTTGTGGCGAAGAGGCGCGGCAGACGAACGACGATCTCGCGCCTGAAGCGTGCACCGATGGAAATCCCAATCAAAAATTGCCCGAACCAGTAGAGTGGAGGCGGGATCTTGCCAATGAGCAGCCCCGTGGCGGCTGTGGCACCGGCGCCGACGAGAGCGCCTATCATCCATGGATTGTTGAGCCGCAAAAGCCGGGCCACGCCGACGCCCGCGATCCCCAGAGCCAGGGCGGTGAACGTGTGAAAGGCACTCAGCGACTGCTGGAGAGCAGTGTCGAGCGCGGTGCCGTGGATGTCGAGGCTTACGATCAAAGGCGGGAGAAAGCACACGAGCAGCGCAACGCGCAGCGCCTGCGACACGGCAATCGGTTCGCTCTGGGCGCCGGCGGCCGCCCCGAGGTTCGCCATCTCGGACAAGCCGCCCGGCATCATGGCGTAGAATGCGGTCTTGCGGTCGAGCCCACCCATCCTGGCGAAGGGCACCGAAACGATTGCAGCGAGAAAGATCGCAATGATGGCCGTGGCCACCATTATGGGAAGCCAAAGGCTGATCGTCACGAGGACCGGTGCAGTCACATTGAGGCCGATGCTGGTGCCAATGGTGACCTGGCCAAAGCGTCGCCAGGCAACAGGGGTAAAGGTCGGTAGGCCGGCAATGGCAGCCAGTGCCGTCGCCAGCAGCGGGCCAAGGATCCAGGCGAGGGGAACCTGGGCAACATGAGCCGCCGCGCCCGCAGCCGCCGCCAGAGCGTAGCCAATGAACGCTCCAGCGGGCGGCACGCTGACGAGCGCTCTCTTGAGGAACGCTCGTGCCCTTGTCGTCCTCACGAGGTGGCGCGGCTGAGGGAAGGCGCTGTCGACAGAAGCTCGACGAGGCGGGTCGCGCTGTCCAAGTGTTCCATCCGAAGAACCGCCTCGACGAGTTCACTCTGCTGGCTCTCTGGCAGGACATGCCGCGTCAGCTTCCGGAACTTCGACACGATATCGGCTTCCGAGGCAAAGGACTGCTCGCTGCCCCGCGGCGCCTCACGGGTTTCCCGCTCGACGCTGCCGTCGCGCAGATGCACTTCGACATGAACCTTGTGGCGGAACTTGGAGCCGAGCGCCGTGATCTCGGGGTCGTGACGTACCTCGACACGCTGGGACAGGGCGATCCGTTCGGGATTGGTCACGCAGGCTTCATCGAACTGCTCCACGAACACATCCCCTTCGAGGAGCAGGGTCGCGACGCAGAACGGCAGGTTGAGCTGCGCTGACGTAAGGCCTTCGGGCCGGTACGGCCAGCCCACATGATCGGCGGTGACCTGCGAGCCGTAGACCACGATACGGTCGAGGTCGTCGAGGCTGAACGGGCGCCGCTCCTGAATGGCCCGGATCGCATCGAGGGTGGTGTGATTACTGCCCACGCAGGAATAGAATTTGAGCGAGATGCGCATCGTCTCGAATCGGTCACCGAGATCCTTATCCAGCTCCTCGAGCTTGAAGCGGTCCTGCGAGCGCGAGAAGGTCGTGCAGAAGCCGCCGTAAGGGGCCTCGAAGACGTCCACGATTCCGGTGAAGCCATTGCGCGCCAACAGGGCCCCGTAGAGGCCGCTTTGCGAGGAGCGCCCCGCGTGCATGCGTTTCACCATGGCGCCGTATTGCGCCGCCATGAGGCCGGCGGCCTGAGTGCCCGCGATGCCGATGGCATGAACGGTTTGCTCGTCGGACAGCCGCAACGCCCGGGCAGCGCCGGCGGCCGCGGAGAAGACCCCGACCGTGGCTCCGGAATGCCAGCCTTGTCCGATATGTTCCTGCCCCATGCAGATGCCGACCCGGGGGCCGATCTCGTAGCCCGCCACTGCGGCCGCCACGAAATCGCGGCCGGTGAGGTTGGACTTGGGGCCGATAGTCGCCAGCAGGGCGGGCAGGGTCACGGCACCAACATGCAAGACGCCCTGGCGGTGGACGTCGTCGAGCTCGAAGCCCTGGATTTGGGTGCCGTTCACGAGAGCTGCGTGCGGGGCAGACAGGCTCTCGGCCGTTCCCCAGACGGGAACCGTGCGTGTCGCGTCCGTCTCTGCCAAAGTCGCCCGCAAGATCCGTGTCCAGGGGAGATCGGCGCCATAAAGGCCGCAGCCGAGCGAATCGAGAATGAGAAGCTTGATCCGCTCCCGCACCTCGTGGGGAATCTGGTCATAGGTCAGCGATGAGACGAATGTAGCAATGGCACGGGTGTGCCGATTGTCCGATGCATGAGCAGCCATCGGGCGTGTCCTTCCTCGTTCGGGCGTGGTTGTCTGGTTAGGTCGGCAGGACCGTCTGTGCGATCTGTGCGTCCAGCTTCTCGTAGTCGAAATAGCCGATGCGGTCGTAGAGCTCGGCCCGTGTCATCATATCGGGCAGGGCTTCGGCGGCGCTGCCGCGGGCCGAGAGCGAGCCGTAGAAGCGCTCCATGGCCCGCGCGGCGATCCGGAGGGCCGAGACCGGGTAAATGACCAATTCGTAGCCTAGCGTCTCCCACTCCGAGAGCGGGATCTGGGGGGTACGTCCGAACTCCGTCATATTGGCGAGCAGGGGAGCACGTACCTCGGCGCGCACGCGCCGGATATCCTCGATGGTGGTGAGCGCTTCCACGAAGATGATGTCGGCCCCTGCCTCCACATACCTGTTGGCGCGGCTGATGGCTTCGTCGAGTGAAACGGACGCAGCGTCCGTGCGGGCGCAGATGGCCATCCTGTCCGCGGCGCGACGGGCGGCAGAAACCTTGCGGCACATGTCGTCGGCGGAGATGAGACGCTTGTCGTTGAGATGCCCGCACTTCTTCGGAAAATGTTGATCCTCGATCTGGATACAGGCAACGCCGACAGACTCGAGTTCTCGGATCGCGCGCATGACGTTCAGCGCTTCGCCGAAGCCCGTATCGCAATCGACGATCACCGGCAATCCAGAGGCCCGCACCACCGTGCGCGCCGCGCGCCAGACGTCGTCCAGGGTAAGCAGCCCAAGATCCGGCAGCGCCATTGAGGCCGAAAGAGCAGCCCCGGAAAGATACAGCGCCTTGAAGCCGGCCTGGGCGGCAAGGGCGGCGGATATCCCGTCCCAGGCCCCGGCCACGGCGACGGATCCTTGTTGGGACCCGAGCGCCCTCAGGTCCAGACTCGGGCGTCCTGCTGCATCTGCTCCGTCAAGCCATTTCGCTGTCATAGTTACCTCGATTTGAGCCGGTTGTTCTTGCTAGCGTTTGTTTGCATCGCCGACAAAAGGTTGTCCCTCGATGCACGAATGTGCTGGGCCATGAGCAGAGAAGCGAAGTCTGCATTGCCGGCCACGATTGCTTCAGCGATCCAACGATGCTCTTGAAGCGCCCGGTGACCGCGCCCGGGGCTGGAACCGTGCTGATTGCGCAGGAGCGAGAACATATCGCGAAGCTCGTCGCCACAGATCCGCCAGATCACGGCGTTCCGGGCTCCCTTCAAGATCAGCAGGTGAAAGTCCCAGTCGGAGCCGCCGCGCGGATAGCTGGTGGAACTGGCCTCCGTCATCCTGGCATCATGCTCGTCGAGGGTAGCAATGAGGGTTTCGCGCTCATCGTCCGTCATGTGGTGCGCCGCGAGACCCGCCGCCCGCGCCTCGAGCGCTTCGCGAACCTCGTACAGCTGCGCGACGTCACCGATGTCTAGGGAGACGACCCTGGCGCCGGCATTCGGCTCGTAGATGGCTAGTCCGGAGGAGGTCAGGCGCCGGATGGCCTCGCGAACGGGGCCGCGGCTGATGCCGAGATGCTGGGAGATTTCGAGCTCGTTAAGTCTACTCCCGGGCCCCAAGACCCCGTCGGCCAGCTGCGTTCGGATGTAGGCGTAGGCCCGGTCGGCAAGAAGTCCGCCATCCTTGGAGAGGACGCCTTTCTCCCCAAGATTGATGACACCATTTGACCGATTGTCGACAATAGCCATGAGAAAAAGTCCTGGTCTCAGGTCATTAGGCACTATTTTGCAAGTAATGACCACTTGTAAGTGCCAGATTGCCCCGAAGGATGATTCATATCGACCATAATCGAGATTTTTGGTGTAGACAATCCAGAAAACAGGTGTCTACAATTGGTGAAACTCAGGGGTGCTGCTGGGTTATGGAGGGATTCGTGAGGCTGTCCGGGTTCTTGGCTTCAGGACCTTGCCGTCACGCGATCCGCAGAGGTTGGTCGGATGTTGTTGGTTCAACTCGCAGAGCTTGCATTGCAGATCCGGATCGACAGGGTTCCGGACGAGGCGGTCCGCACGGCTCAAGAGGCGATTCTCGATACCGTCGGCGTCACCCTGGCCGGATCCCGGACCGATTGCGTCGCGGCGGTTCGTGCTGCCGTCGCAGAGATGTCCAGCGGGCCGTCAACACTCTTCGGCGACAGGGCCCGTGCCTCGGCCCTTGATGCGGCGATGATCAACGGCACGGCTTCGCATGCCCTCGATTTCGATGATTGCAGCAACACGATGGGCGGGCACCCTTCGGCGCCGATCCTCCCCGCCCTGTGGGCTCTGGCCGAGCGGCAGGGTAGTTCGGGCCAGGACCTGCTCGAGGCCTATGTCACAGGCTTCGAAGTGGAAACGAAGCTGGGTCGTGCGGTGAATTTCCACCATTACGAAAAGGGCTGGCACCCGACCTCGACCCTCGGCACCTTCGGTGCCGCGGCCGCCTGCGGGCGTTTGTTGCGGCTCGATGCGGAGCACCTGGCCCGGGCCCTCGCCATCGCCGCATCCATGGCGTCGGGCATCAAGGCCAATTTCGGCACCATGACAAAGCCGTTTCATGTTGGGCACTGCGCTCGCAGCGGATTGGTGGCCGCGCTTCTGGCCCGCGAGGGTCTGACGGCGAATGCGGGGGCGCTGGAGGACCCGCAGGGCTTCTTCAATGTCTACAATGGTCCTGGCACTTTCGATGCCGATCGTCTTCTGGCCGATTTTGCTGAACCCCTTGACCTCATCGAGCCTGGGGTCGCGTTCAAGCGGCATCCCTGCTGCGCGAGCACTCACCCTGCGCTCGACGCGCTTCTCAAGATCATGAGCGAGAACCGCATCGCGGCGCAGGATGTTGCGGCGATCCGCTCGTGGACTCATCCACGCCGGTTGCGGCACACAAACCGTCCTGATCCAAAGTCCGGTCTCGATGGAAAGTTCAGCGTTCAATACGTGCTGGCCCGGGCTGCTCTCGAAGGGGCAGTGCGCCTCGACCATTTCAGCGACGCGGCCGTGCACGATTCCCAGGTGCGAGCGTTCATGAGCCGTATCGAGGCGCAGCCCCATCCCGACGCCATTATGGAGACGAGCGAGCATTTCTTCGCGCAGGTGCGCGTCACGACCAGGGACGGCTCCGTGTTCGAAGCCTATGTGGATAGGCCGCTCGGTCGCGACAGGAAGCATCCTCTTCCGCTCGGCGCTCTCGAAACAAAGTTCCGGGACTGTGCGAACCTCGTCCTGGTGCCTGCGGCGACGGACGCCATTGCCGATGCCATCCTTGATCTCAGATCGGTCGGCGATGTGCGGCCTATCGGCGTCTTGATGCGCGACGGACTTCGCCAGGACGAGCGCCAGAAAACCATTGTGGGATGAGCGCCGAACATCGCCGCGCGAAACAAAGATTTCAGGAGAGGACATGACTCAGCAGGAAGCCATCAACACCGAAGATTTGCTCCGGTCGCGCTATGATGTCGTCGTGGTCGGCGGCGGCAACGCAGCGCTCTGCGCAGCGATCTCCGCGCATGAAAACGGTGCTCGGGTGCTGGTGCTCGAAGCGGCTCCGTACGAGGAGCGGGGTGGCAATTCGCACTACACGGGCGGCGCCTTCCGCTTCGCCTATCGGGGTGTCGAGGATCTCATGCAGATTGCACCCGGCATGTCGAAAGAGGAACTCGAGAATGTCGACTTCGGCTCCTATTCCGAGGAGCAGTTCCTCGAGGACATGTTCGAGCTCACCGGATATCGCACTGATCCGGAGCTTTGCGAGCTCCTCGTGCGTTCGAGCTTCGAAACGGCAAAATGGATCGCGTCGCAAGGCGTGAAGCTGCAGCCCGGCCTGGGCAGGCAGGCCTACAAGGTCGACGGCAAGTTCAAGTTCTGGGGCGGCCTTGCTCTGCACATCTGGGGCGGGGGTGAGGAACTGCTCAAGGCGCTTTATGCCAATGCCGCGCGGCGCGGGATCTCGATGGCCTATGAAACGCCAGCCCTCGATCTTCTCCAGGAGGACGGCCGTGTGGTGGGCGTCAGGGCCCGTTCGCAGGGCCGTCCCATCGAGATCCGGGCCGGTGCCGTCATCCTGGCCTGTGGGGGGTTCGAGTCGAACCCCGAGATGCGCGCGCGCTACCTGGGGCCCGGCTGGGACGCCGCCAAAGTGCGCGGCACCCGCTTCAATATGGGCGAAGGTCTGATGATGGCGTTACGCGCCGGCGCGCGTCCCCACGGCAACTGGTCGGGCTGCCATTCGGTGGCGTGGGATGTAAATGCCCCGCCCTTCGGTGATCTCACGATCGGTGATCAGTTCCAGAAGCACAATTATCCCTTCGGCATCGTCGTGAATGCACGCGGCGAGCGGTTTATCGACGAGGGCGCGAACTTCCACAGCCACACCTACGCCAAGTACGGCGGGGAGATCATGAAGCAGCCCGGCATGTATGCCTGGCAGGTCTTCGACGACAAGGTCACGCACCTTCTGCGCAGCGAGTACCGCATCCGGCGCGTCACAAAGGCCGAGGCACAGACGCTCGAGGAACTGGCGGGCAAGCTCACGGGGGTCGATCCTGATGCGTTCCTGCGCACCGTTCACGCCTTCAATGCCGCCTGCCGCACCGACATCCCCTTCAATCCAAACGTTCGCGACGGACGCTCCACGGAAGGACTGGGGATCAACAAGACGAACTGGGCCAATCCGCTCGATAAGCCGCCCTTCCATGCCTACCATGTGACGACGGGCGTCACCTTCACCTTCGGCGGGCTGAAGGTGACGGAGAATGCCGAGGTCGAAGGTCTGTATGGCGGGACGGTGCCGGGTCTCTATGCGGCGGGCGAGATGGTCGGGGGACTGTTCTACCAGAACTACGCCAGCGGCACTGGGCTCATGTCGGGCGCCACCTTCGGGCGGTTTGCCGGGGCACACGCGGCTCAGCACGCGGCGGGTGGAGCACTGAAACAGGCCAGCTGACAACAGCCATGAACCGGGCCAACCGGTCGGACGAGAGGTGCCGAGAGACTGTCGGAGCAGACAGCGCGGCGCGAAACACAGGAGAGGAAATAACCATGCAAAACCAAAAGAGCCTTCGATTGGGAGCGCTGCTCGGAGCCATTGCTGCGCTCGGAACCGTGACGCTGGCGGCACCGGCGGCCTCCGCCCAGGACTTTGCCGGCAAGCGCATTACGATGATCATTCCGTACCAGGAGGGAAGCGGGTCGACCATTCACGGCCGCCTGTTTGCGATGGCCCTGGAAAAGACCCTGCCGGGCCAGCCTACGATCGTCATCCGCAACATCGACGGGGGTGGATCGGTCCGCGGCATCAACCAATTTCACAAGGATGCCAAGCCTGACGGGTTGACGATCGCGGCGATTGCGACAGGAACCTTCTTCCAGTACATCCTGAAAGACAAAGCGGTTGCCTATCCGCTGCCGGAGTTCAAGCCGTTCCTAACCTCTCCCTTCGGGCTCCTCGCTTATGCGCGAAACGACTTGGGCCTGGGCAAGGATCCGGTTGAGAACATCAAGAAACTGATTGCTAATCCGCCGGTATATGGCGGCTCCGGCCCGACCTCGTCCGACCTTCCGGCTCTCCTGAGTTTCGACCTTCTCGGCATCAAGCAGAAAGGCGTCTATGGCCTCAGCAATGCGGAATCCCGGGCCGGATTCGAACGGGGCGAGTTCAATTTGAAGTATGACAACGCCGCGTCTTGGAACGAGGAAGTGAAGCCCCTCGTCGATGACGGTGTTGCAACTCCGATCTTCACCTTCGGCTTTGAGCAGGAGGACGGTAAGATCGTGCGCGATCCCATGCTGCCGGACGTGCCGACCTTCCTGGAACTCTACGAAAAGATCCATGGCAAGCCGCTCTCAGGCATCGAGTACGAAGTCTGGAAGGCTTTGTTCAATGTGCGCGTGATGGGTTCAAAAATGCTCGTCCTGCCCCAGGGAACGCCGAAGGAGATCGTTGATGTCTATACGAAGGCCACCGAGGCTGCCCTGAAGACGGATGTGCTTCAGAGCCCCCAGGCAAAGCTCGTGTTGAGCGTCTACCCGCAAAGCACGGGCGCTGCCTCCGAAGCGATCTTCAAGGGCGGGCTGAGCATGACGGAAGAGCAGCAGAAGTGGCTCAGAGAGTGGCTGCGCACCCGTCACAGCATCACTGTGAACTAAACAGCGAACTTTAGGAGCCGGCCGCGCCTTTCGATAGAGGCCGGCTCCTTTGCCCGCGACAGCTCAAGCGTCCTGATCGCCGGACGCTGTGTGAATCTGGCTGCTGCCCTTCAGCTCGACTTTGGACACCGCGAATGGATTTCTCTGTCCTTCAGCATGCCGGACCTGCCCTGGTTCAACTCCTGACCGGCCCGCACCTGCTTTTTCTGCTGCTGGGTGTTGGTCTTGGGATGATCGTCGGCATTCTTCCCGGAATCGGCGGACTGTCCGGGATGGCGTTGATCCTGCCGTTCATCTTCGGCATGGATCCAGGCCCGGCACTGGCCATGATGGTCGGACTGACCTCGGTTACGGCCACATCGGATACCTTCAGCTCGGTGCTGATCGGTGTACCGGGAGGCGCGGGCACCGCAGCCACCGTGCTCGACGGATTTCCTATGACGCAGCGGGGCGAGGGCGCCCGTGCGCTCAGCGCGGCCTTTGCGGCGTCTTTGGTGGGCGGCCTCATCGGCGCTTTTGTCCTCACCTTCGCGTTCGTCGCCGCTCGCCCGATCCTCCTGGCCATCGGCTTTGGCGAGCAGCTGATGCTGGTGATTCTCTCCTTGACCCTCGTTGGCATGTTGACGGGCGCCAATGTCGTGAAGGGGCTGGCCTCGTGCGCACTGGGGTTGCTGATCGGCACCATCGGATCATCCCAGGCAACCGCTGAGTACCGGTTCACCTTCGATACAATCTATCTTTCCGATGGAGTGCCGCTTGTCATCATTGCCCTTGGGGCATTCGCTCTGCCCGAGATTGTTGACGTTCTGCGCCAGCACCATGCCATCGCCCAGAAGGAACTCGTTGGATCCGGCTGGCTTACTGGGATCAGGGATGTCCTGAGGAACTTCGGCCTCGTTGTTCGCTGTTCCGCGTTGGGGGCCCTTACCGGCATCTTGCCTGGTCTCGGCGGCGGCGTCGTTGGCTGGATCTCGTACGGCCACACCGTGCAATCCTCGCGCGACCGCAGTCAGTTCGGCAAGGGCGACGTGCGCGGGGTCATCGGGCCTGAGTCCGCCAACAACGCTAAGGATGGCGCGGACCTGATACCGACCTTGTTCTTCGGGATTCCGGGGTCGGGCACGATGGCGCTGTTTCTGGGGGGGCTCGTCGTCATTGGTGTCACCCCAGGCCGGACGATGGTGACGAACCAGGCCGACCTGATCTACCTCATCATCTGGTCCCTTGCACTGGCCAACGTGCTCGCCACCGGCGTCAGCATGGCCTTGGCCCGCCCGATTGCGTCACTCACGGCGATCAAGTTCACACTCATCGCTCCGTTTATCATCGTTATGGTCTTCATGTCTGCTTACCAGGCGAAGACGGACTGGGGCGATCTGATCGCCCTGCTGGTTGTCGGCGTGGTCGGCATGTACATGAGGCGGTTCGGGTGGTCGCGGGCGGCACTGCTGATTGGTCTGGTGTTGTCCCAGCGCCTCGAGTCCTCGCTCTACCGAACCGTCCAGATCTACGGCCTCGACATCTTTCTGCGACCGATCGCTATCGTCATTCTCATTCTGGCCGTGATCTCGATCGGCTTCGCGATCCGCAC
The DNA here is from genome assembly GCF_056148915.1 of Microvirga sp. jy35. Classification (NCBI taxonomy): domain Bacteria; kingdom Pseudomonadati; phylum Pseudomonadota; class Alphaproteobacteria; order Hyphomicrobiales; family Methylobacteriaceae; genus Microvirga; species Microvirga sp. jy35. The sequence continues at coordinate 53,729 of NZ_JBWBEW010000021.1, forward strand.
CAAATCGCGCACGTCGAGCGAGGACCGCGAGATCTCCATTGCATCCAGAAAGAACATCTGGCCGCAGGTGGCCTTCGTGGCGCTTCTTCTGGGTTTCGTGATCGCCATCGCCATCGATGCAAGCCAGCTGAAGTTCCTCGCGAGCGTCTTCCCCCTGAGCGTCGCTGCCATCGCGGCGGCCCTTCTCACGATCACGGCCGTCAGGATGGTGCGGAGAAGCAAGGCGCCCGGTCTGCTGTTCGATGCCGATGCCGAACTCGCAGCCAGTGAGACCGGAGCCAATGCGACGTTCTATCTTGTTGGCCTTCTGGCCGCATTGCCAGCGCTGGCGGCTATTGTAGGGTTCTACCTTGCCGCCCCTATTTACGTGTTCTTCTTCCTGCGCATCCTGGCTCAGGCCTCGATACGCTTCAGCCTGGCGCTCGCCCTCGGCCTTGCGGTCTTTCTCGCCATCATCAATCTGGTGCTGGAAGCCCAGTTTGCCCCCGGGCTCCTCCAGCAGTTCATCTCACTGCCACGGCCTTTCGGCTCATGACCCTGTTTGACCGCGATTACCTTCGATGACGCTCCTTCTCGATAACCATGAGCTGGCCTCCCTGATCTCCCCAGCGGAGTTCGTCGATGCCTTGGACAAGGCCTATCGGGCGTTCGCACACGGGGCGGGGATATGCCCACCTCGGATTGACGTGCAATCGGGTGCGGCGGGGATTGATGGCAATTACCAACTCGGGCTCGCCGTCGGCATGTCGGGCGACTACGCTGCCCTCCGGATCAAGTCGGACGTTGTATTCCAGCAGCTCGTCGAGGGGCGCTCCCGCAAGAATAAGTATTGCGTGGAGCCGGGAACTTACATGGGCCTCGTTCTGCTCTTTGATCGAAGCAATGGCGCGCTTCTCGCCATCATGCATGACGGCTTGCTGCAAAAGATGCGCGTTGGCGCGGATTCCGCGCTCGGCGTACGGTACATGGCGAGGGAGGATGCTAGCGCTTTGGGCATTCTCGGCGCAGGCGGCATGGCCCGCGCGCATGTCGCGGCCATCGCCAGAGTCCGCCCGATCTCCCATGTGAAGGTTTTTAGCCCGACGCAGACGAACCGCGAGGCATTCGCGCGGGAGATCGCCGACACGTACGGACTGGACGCATGTGCCGTGGACGATCCGAAAGCAGTCTTCGCCGAGGCTGACATCGTGTCGTCCTGCGCCAGCGCGATCGGGCCGGTAATTTTCGGCCGGGATCTTGAACCGGGCATGCATCTGACCTGCATCGGGGGAACCCTTGATACGGAAGCCAGCGCAAGGGTGGACATCGCGCTCCGGTTTGGCCTTGCTCCAGCTCCAGCGGAAGCGCCGGAATTCCGGATCGAGGACGAGTGCCTGACCTTTGCTGAGGCTGGTGTGAAGGCTTCCCATGGCGGTACTCGCCGCTACGCGGATGTCCCCCCGGAGCGCCGCATCAGCTTCGCTGATCTCCTCGCAGACCCGTCGCGAGGGCGGACGGCACCTGAGCAGATCACATTCTCCGAACGCGGGAACATTCATGGCGTTCAGTTCTCCGCCGTAGCGGGGCTGCTCTATGAGCGTGCGCAGGCGGCGCAGGTCGGGCGCCACCTGCCTTCCGAGATGTTTCTGCAGTCAGTAAGAAATTGAAAGGCCATTCCGATGAAGAAGAGCATCCGCGCGCTCCTACGGGAGCACCCGATTCTGGTGTCTCCCGGCGTGTACGATGGCTACAGTGCACGGCTCGCGGAGCGAGCGGGCTTCTCCCTTCTGTCGACAACAGGCGCTGGCCTCGTGAATTCGAGGCTGGGGCTGCCAGACGTCGGCATCTTCTCATTCAGGGACAATGTCGAAGCGTGCCGTGCCATTGTCAGCGCGACAACATTGCCCGTCTCGGCAGACGCCGAGACCGGATATGGTAACGCCGCGACGGTCCACTACGTTGTTAAGGCTTTCGAGGAGGCGGGGGTCTCTGCAATCAGCATCGAAGATCAGCTTGCCCCTAAGCGCTGCGGACATGTGGCCGGCAAGGAAGTGATCTCCACCGAGGAGATGGTTGGAAAGATCAGGTCGGCCGTTGCAGCCCGCTCAAGCGACGACTTCATGATCATCGCCCGGACGGATGCCATTGCCGTTGAGGGGATCGATGGGGCCGTCGAGCGTGCGAAGGCGTATGAAGCTGCAGGCGCAGATGCGATCTTTCCTGATGCTGTCCGTGGACAGGACGATATCGAAAAGATCATCGGTGCGGTGACGATTCCCGTGCGCATCAACATGGGTTTCGGTATTCGCACCCGCTCGACCACGCCACTAATGTCGATCCAATCCCTGAGGGCGCTTGGCGTTCGCTGGGTTAGCCTCTCGCGCATGCTTCCAGCTGCCGCAATCCACGGCATGCAGCAGGCGCTGGAGGTCATGCGGCAAGCCATGGAGCAGGAGGCGATCGTGGAGAGGCCCGATCTCGTGGCCGACATGAGCACGATCACCGACCTGATGGGCTATGCGGAGTACCTGGAGATCGAGCGCCGGTATCTGCCGGAAGCACAGATCGGGCGGAAGTATCAGAAGGACGGGGCTCACTGATGGGCGCCGATGCACCTGCGCAGCAGCCATCCGCTGCTGAAATCCTAGCGACCTACGTGGCTGGCATTCGGCCGGCGGACCTAACGCCCCCTGTAACACGGGTGGCGAGGCTCTGCCTGATCGATGCGGTTGCCTGCGCGATCCATGGCAGCCGCCTGCCGTGGTCGCGGGTGCTCGCAGATTATGTCGAGTCCGTAGCAGGCGAGGGGCCTTGCAGCCTCCCCGCCGCGCTGGGCAGGGGACTGCCCGCGCCCCAGGCCGCTCTCTGCCTGGGTGCCTTCGCACATGCCTTTGAACTCGATTGCCTGCGCAAGCCCGGCGCGGGCGTTCATCCGGGCGCGACGGTTGCGCTTCCGGCCCTGATGGTTGGGCAGAGCCTCGGCAGCTCTGGTCGCGAGGTGTTGGCTGCCATTGTTGCCGGCTCCGAGGTGATGTTCCGCATCGGGAATGCCACCCTTCATACACCCGAGAGCTTGGGATTCCACGCCCCGGGAATCACCGGCCCGTTCGGGGCGGCGGCGGCGGCGGGGCGACTTCTGGGGCTCAGCGCTGGTCAGCTTGCCCATGCGTTCGGCCTCGCGGGCTCCTTTGCCGGCGGTCTTCTGAGCTTCGCCAAGGCGGGCAAAGGTGGCATGGTGAAACGGCTTCACCTGGGGCGTGCCGCGGAAGCCGGCGTTATGGCGGCTCTCTTAGCCCGCAACGGCTTTGAAGCGCCGAAGCCCATTTTGGAGGGGCGCTTCGGGGTGCTCGACGCCTTCTGTGAGCATTCGGATGCGACCCTCCTGACAAAAGGTCTGGGCGAGGACTATGAAATCGAGCGCCTGTGCATCAAGCGCTATGCCTGCCACGTCACGGCGCAGGCGCCGGTCCAACTGCTTCGCGAGGTGATGACCGAGTACGGCCTCGAGGGCGATGCCATCGAGGGGTTGACTCTGAAAGTATCGGACAAGGTCCTGTCTCATCACTCCGAACCGCGCCCTGCAGACCTGATGCTGGCACAGTACTCAGTACCGTTCTCGGTTGCCACAGCCGCCTACCGCGACCCCGAAGACCCGGCCTCCTTCTCGGACGAGATTCTTCAAGACAAGGCGATTCTTAGTCTGTCCGAGCGGATTGAGCTCAGGGCCGGGCGGCCTAAAGGCTGGGGTGTAGGACTTGCACTCCGCCTTCGCGATCGTCGCGAGATTTCGAGGGAGGCCGACAGCTTCCTTGGATGCCCAGACCATCCATTCTCCGACGCCGACATCGAGCGCAAGTTCACCCGTCTGACGGCGCAGGAGGACGCATCGCGTATGAAAGCTCTATTGGCAGCACTCAATAATTTTGAGGCCATCGCGGACTCTTCGGTTAGTCTTAGACAGGTAAGCGGCTGAGGCGACAATTGCGGCTTTTAGTGCGACGATCGCTGGTAGGGCCCATGCCGGGGCCAGCCGAATCGCCAAGTAAATTAACGAAGTACTATTAGTAGTTTAATCAAGATATATGGCGGAGAGGGGAGCCGTTAAGATACCGCCCCCGCAAGGGCTGCATACATGCTGTGAGCGGAAGTTTGCGCAAGTTACGGAATTTCTCAGTTTGACCCAGAGCTGACTCTAGCTGTTCCAACACAGTTCGTGTTTGCCACGGTTCCGCAATTTCAGTTCTGCGAATTCTCGGCCCACCTCGTGCGCCGTTTGAGCGGATTTCTTTACGCATTAGGGGTCCGCTGCGCCTCCACCACCTTCCCATCAGGTCTCGCGGCTTGGATGCGAAACCTGATGGGTGGCGTTCGGTTAGGCCGTGTAATCAATCGACGCCATATGGTCTTTGCCCATGCGGTCGCTGAAAACAGGGAACTTGGTCACAGACGTATCGATCTCCTGCACGTCGGCCGCGCTCAAGTGCACCCGGCTCGCTCCCAGGTTTTCGAGCAGGTGCGCCTCGCTGCACGTGCCGGGGATCGGGACGACGTTCGGGCTCTTCGCAAGCAGCCAGGCCAGGGCGATCTGCGAGGGCGTTGCGCCCTTCCCATGCACTCAGTCGAGCACCGCGCTCACAAAGGCCTGAATAACCGGGCCGAGAATTCGCATGTTCCGTTTCGAAAGCGGGAGAGAACGATGCAGGGCTTTCGGTCTGTGGAAGGCCTGCAGCAGTACGTCAGCGTGTTCTCCGCTGTGCGCAATCTCTTCGTTCCGCCCCGCATCCGACGCTCCGCCCTTGCCACCCATCTTCACCGCCTCACCGCCATGGCGGAATGGAAAGGCGCGGCCAACCTCGCTGCCTGAGCGGTTCAAGTCGCAAATTCTGCCTTGATCGTCCGGTTTTAGTTAAAGTGACATCGCCGATAAAGCAGCGGATGCTAGAGATTTAGTCTAGTTCTAAAATGTAGCAGTGCCGTGTCGCATCCACCCTCCGAACCGGATGAGCAACGCCGCAAGGTCGAAGCCGCTAATGCCCATCTCGCTCGCCATGAGAGGCTGAGCCAGATCGCTCTGCTCCTGGTTTCGCTCCTGTACACTGGTCGTTTGGTGCTGTTGATGACGCGTATCTGGGATACCCCGTAGGCGTCACAGGCTTTCCAATCTCATCGTATGAATGCGCTTATCGGAATTTGCTCACTGAGGAGTTCCTGGCCACACGGCACTTCCCAAGCCTCCGTGGTGGCCGTGTAAGGCCAGAGGTTTTATTGGCCTGCGCGGATTTGGGCTGGCGTTATGTGCTTGTAGCGTTTCATGGTGGTTGTCAGGTGACTCTGGCTTGAGAACCCGCAGAGGTGAGCGACCTCCGCGATCGGCACATCAGCCTGGAGCAGCAGGCGCTCCGCCTTGGATAGACGCAACTGAAGCACGTATTGGTGCGGCGGGAGCCCAAACGTCTTCGTAAAAGCGCCAGTGAAATGCCCAGGAGATAGGCCGCATTCGTCCGCAAGTTCGGCAGCCGATAGCTTGCGAGCAAAATTCGCACTCAGAAAGTCCCTGATCCGGTTCGTTAGATGAGGCGCGAGGCCACCGAGCGCCGGCTGAGAGGCTTTCCGAGCGCCACCGTAAGTACGCAGCAGATAGACGCCGAACACTGTGATCAGCGAGTCAACATAGAGTTCATTGGGAGCTATCCTGTCGGACAGTTCCGCTTTCAAAGTCTGAGCAAGGGTCAGCGCCTTGTGGTCCACTGTGCCGAGGTGGATTGGCTGCAGATCAATATACCCCTGGTTTAGCTCCTGCTCTGCAAGCTCCAACAGTTTGCCTGGCTCAAATCCGATGTGCATGTACTCTAAGGTTGAGGACCAACTCCATCGGCTCTCCACGTGAGCGGGGCTGATATCGACCCCTCCGACTGCCACATCGAAGGTTGTCGGCCTACTGCCGCCATAGCCAGCCGACACGCCGGGACATGGAGCAAGACCAACCGCCACGAAGTGGCTGCCACTCACAAAGGTTTCGGAGTTCGGAGCACGTATACAGTGTACTGCTCCACCCCTGAAGGTCGCATGTCGCGGCCCTGCATCCTGCGGGATGCCATCGAGGAGCTTCGGACCTTCGGCGTGGCTGTCACTTCCCGCGTTGAGTTGATTGAGGAGTTTAACTGGATGGCCCATTGCCGCCCCGCACCATCAGTTCCTCCTCCGCACTCTGATCCCAGAGTCAGCTATCTTAGGTGGCTGATCTCCTATGGGAGGAATATCCCAGCTTACCTTAGGAAACCAGACTCAACCTCCCGCAAAGCTCATCCTCATCTGTGACACATCCGCATAGCTGGAGAGTAGTTAAGTTCTGGAGAGAAGAACTCCTCCAGACCGTGTTCCATAAACGGCCTACCCGGAATTCTCGCCGTAAGCGATTGATCTGTATGATACTCAATGCACCCAAGGCTCCGAAAACCTCAAAATGGCTCGATGTAGACGGAATCCGAACTTCCGCTTGGGACAAATATATCCGACGTTTCTGCAGTGAGCGAACTTCACTGCCTGAGCCATAGCTGCCCTTAGCGAGTGCGGTTTTAGCCTGCCCCAGATGAAAGATGGGGGCTGGGAATGAGGTGCTAAGTAACGCCATAACATTAAATTCGGATCCAGACAGCATCGAAATTAAAAGAGTCTGCGTAGAGTTACTTAGTTTCAATAGTCAGATTGCACTCACCTTGACCTGTATAATCACAGGGCTGTGACGCGTTGGGTCATTTACATAAATTTTGGGTATCCTTACCTAAGGTCGGTAACCGCTACGAGGGGGCACTCAATAACTCGTGTTGTGAAATATCACTGCGCAGCAAATGCTGGTGGGACAGACGTAGGGCGTAATTCGGTATGGGGCACTCGGTCAAATACGAGCGGTGGCGCAGTCGCAGGGCTGTAGCGACGAAGCCTGCGGACGCGATGTTCAAGGTAATACCGCAGGTTGCCGGGCCGCGCATTGTGACGGCTCGGGGCAGTGTCGTGCATTCGATACGACCTCCCGATGAACAGACTTTCCGGACTGTCGAACACTGCGCCGCTGTGATGCTCACGCCGTCGCCACTGATGGAATCGGCGTTTGCGAGCGACCGAATGCACCGGTTTAATGCGCCGGCGGGGATGCTCGTGATAAGCCCGGCTGATGTTGAGAGCAGATCAGCGTGGCGATCAACGCGTGAGAACATCACGGTCGCCCTGCCACACCAGACCATGATGGAACTGGCTGAGCATGAGCTCGATCGAGGTGACCTTCGCCTTGAGCCTGTCCCTTTCGATACGGTCGATCAGAAGGCGTTGTCTTTCGCACAGATGCTCAAGGCGGAACTATCTCAAGGGGAGTCCGCTAACGAACTCTATGTAGATGCCCTGATGACGCTATTTGGCATCCATCTTCTTCGCACGTATGTAGGCTTTTCCAAGCCGCAGAGGCCCGCCAAGGGCTCGTTGCCATCGTACAAGGCCAAAAAGGTTCAGGAGTATCTGCATGCGAACTTTCGCGAGAAGGTGTCAGTTGCGGAGCTTGCTGCGGTTTGTGACCTCTCGCCCGGGCATTTCCTCCAGGCTTTTAGCCGCACTTTTGGGCATTCGCCTCATCAGTATCTGATCAACCTACGTCTTGCGGCTGCTGAGCGCTTGCTTGTCGAGGGTGATCTATCGATTGCTGCGGTTGCCTATGCCAGCGGCTTCTCGAGCCAGAGCCATCTCACCACCGCCATGCGCAAGTACAAGCACCTGACACCCGCTCAGGTGCGTGAAACTAAATAGAGCGCCATGCAGCCGAAGCAGGAGATGGGCCACCGCCCCTCAGGAATTCTCTCGTTCTGTTACTGTATCGCGGTACGTGGTTCGGCCTTGGAGTGCCAGACGAACGAGTCCGTAGGATTTTGAAAAAGGTCTGAGGATACTGAAAGACGACAGGACTACGTTCCGTGCAAACAGGACCCAGCTTTTTCTAATCCTTTAGGGGTAGGGTCGTGTTACAACAATTCAAATCCAAGGACGTCCTGTATCTCATCGACGAATCTGTTTCAGATCTCACAACCCTCGTGAGGGCGATCCCCGCCTCGGCCGAGACGAGGATCATTGGCATTGGCGAGGATGGCGTTGCTCAAATCCTGGCTGCTCTGGCCGGCAAGCGTGATCTCTCCGCAATTCACCTTATCAGCCATGGCCGACCGGGGACGATCGTGTTGGGTGCCAGTGTCATTGACGCCGCCACCCTCACCACACGCGCAGAAGAATTCGTCGCCATCGGCAGGGCTCTCGCGTCCGATGCTGACCTCGTGATCTATGGGTGCAACGTAGCCGAAGGGGAGGGCGGGAGGGCCTTCCTCGCCCAATTGGCTGACCTGACCGGCACGAACGTGGCCGCTTCGGAGACGCCAATCGGCGCCGCGCACCTGGGCGGCGACTGGAATCTGGACGTTCGCTTAGGAAGCGTGCGGACTCCCCTTCTGAATATCCCGTCCTATGCCGGTGTCCTCGCAGCGCCAGTTATCGGCGGCCTTTCGCCCATTGCCTACACTGAGGGTGGTGCCCCCCAGACACTTGGGTCGGGGGTCACCTTCACCGGCGGCTTGGGCTACGCGGGCGGCTCAATTACCTTTGATGTAAGTGGGGCAAATTCTGGCGACCAACTGGCACTGTTCAGCGATAGCGACCCCAATGCAACGGGGGCCATTTCCGTTGATGCCTCCGGCAATGTCTATCTCGGCAATGGAACCGACCGTGATCTTCTCGGCACAGTGGACGCGACCGAGAATGGTCAGAACGGGCAGCCACTGACGATCCACTTCGTCGGCAACTCGACCGGCGTTTTCAAAGACTCGAGCTTCGAGAGCGATGATCCTGCCACAGGATGGCAGGCGGAATGGACCGTTGTGGAGGACCGTGTGGTTCTCGGGACCGACAAGATCGCTGGTTGGGCATCTCCGGCCGATACGACCATGCCGGCCGGCAATGACGGAACGATATCCCCCGGCGACGATGGTCCGATGGTGGACCCATTGGCCTTCAGTGTCGATGTGGCGACTGGTGCGGGCAATGCCTCCAATGGTAGTCGCGGCCTGCGCCTCCACAGCCAGGATGATACTGCTGACCCAGGGCAGCTGAACTCGGAAGAGTTTGGCATCATCCGTGGGCCATATGTTTATTCCGATGCATTTGCTGCAAACGCCGGAGATATTCTCCGCTTTGACTGGAAAGCTGAGGGCGGCGACGACGCCTTCGACGCTTTCGGCTATCTGTTGAACGCGGACACGGGTGAGACCGTCATCTGCCTCAACCAGAGTGGTGCCAGCACGACTGCCACTACGCCTTGGACGACTGCGGGCGTGATCGTTCCCTCTGCTGGGAACTGGCAGTTCGTATTTGTCTCCGGCAGCTTCGACTATACAGGCGGGCAAAAGACTGGCGGCTCGCTGTACATCGACAATTTCTCAGTGCAGCGAGCCGTTGTGAACGACGCGGTTCTCAGCGCCCTGGCGCAGCATGTCCAGTACGAGACCACCTCCGACACGCCACCAGACGCGTCTCGCACCGTCACGGTGGAGGTAACTGATGGCATCAATGTTCGTGAGACGGCTGACACCACCCTCGATATCACCCCGGTCAATGACGCGGCGGTTCTGTCATCCGACACTAAAGAGCTGACGGAGACGAACGCTGTCCTGTCGACGAGTGGGACGCTCACCATCACTGACCCGGACAGCCCTGCAACCTTCCAGGCGCAGTCGAACGTGACCGGCCAGTACGGCACGTTCTCGATCGGGACGAACGGCGCGTGGACCTACGTGGCGTCCTCGGCGTACAACGAACTCAAGGTTGGACAGGCCTACACCGACACGTTCACGGTATCGTCTGCGGACGGAACGACAACGACGGTCACGGTAAAGATCAACGGAACGAACGATGTTCCAGTGGCAGCAGCCACAACCAACTCGGTCGCCGAGGACGCGACCATCAGCGGTTCGGTGACGGGCACGGATGCTGACCAAGGTGAGGCGGCTTTACTGAGTTATGCTCTGGTAGGAGTTGCTCCGGCAGGGCTGACCTTCAACCCTGACGGCACTTACACATTCGATGCCTCGAGCTATGACACGCTGCCGGCGGGTGCATCGCAAACCCTGACAATTCCGTTCACCGTCACGGACGCGAACAACGCCACTTCGGCTCCTGCCAACTTGGTCATCACGCTCACAGGCACCAACGACGCACCTGTTGTGTCTGGAGCAGTCACCGGCGCAGCGACAGAGGGCGGCACGGACGTAACGCTTGATGCGCTCAAGAACGCATCCGATGTGGATACGGGTTCGGTGCTAACGGTGGTCGATGTGGGCACCCTCCCAGCTGGCGTGACTTACGATCTGGCCACGCACTCCTTCACGCTCGATCCCACTCACCCAGCCTACCAGTCTCTAGCGGTAGGCGCGACCCAAACGGTCACGGTCGAGTACAACGTGTCGGACGGCACCACGAAGACTCCCACCTCCGTCTCTTGGACTGTGACCGGCACCAACGACGCGGCCGTTCTCTCGTCGGACACGAAGGACCTGACGGAGACAGACGCTGTCCTGTCGACAGGTGGCACGCTCACCATTACGGACGTGGATAGCCCTGCGACCTTCGTGGCCCAGACGGCCACGGCCGGCCAGTACGGCACGTTCGCGATTGGTACGAATGGCACGTGGACCTATGTGGCGTCCTCCGCGCATGCTGCGCTGAAGGACGGCGAGAAGGTCTCCGAGGTGTTCGAGGTGTTCAGCGCCGATGGTACCAGAACGACGGTGACGGTGAATATTACCGGCACCAACGATGCCGCACAGCTTTCGGCTGACGTGGTGACCCTAACCGAGGGCGATACAGCAGCGGCGCTAAGCACCTCCGGGCAGCTGACGATCTCCGACGTGGACAGCCCTGCAACCTTCGTAGCGCAGTCGAACGTGGCCGGTCAGTACGGAACCTTTGCGGTCGGCACGGACGGCAAGTGGACCTACGTGGCGTCCTCGGCGCACGATGAATTCGAGCCTGGCCAAACCTATACCGATTCATTCACGGTGACGTCTGCTGACGGCACCACAACCACGGTGACCGTGAATCTGACAGGTACGAATGATGCGGCGTCCGGCGGGGTGGACGTGGCGGGTGTCCCCACCCAAGGGTATGTGCTGACCGCCACCAATGACGTGGTCGATCCTGAGGGTATTGATCCCACCAGTGTTGCTTATCAATGGCAGCGCAGGCAGCCGGATGGCAGCTGGGTCAACATCATCGGCGCGACGGGGGCCAACTATGCGCTCACGCAGGATGATGTGGATGCCAGCCACGTGCGGGCAGTGATGAGCTACACCGATCTCGGAGGCACGTCCGCGACGGTGGCCGGCAACGCCATCCCGGTCGCGAACGCCAACGACGCTCCCACAGGCGCTGTAACGATCACGGGCGAGGCCCGGGACGGTCAGCCCCTGACAGCCATCAACACCTTGGCTGACGAGGATGGCTTAGGCACGCTCACCTACCAGTGGATGGCCGATGGTGTAGTGATCCAAGGCGCCACAGGCGCGACCTTTACCCTCACTCCAGATCAGGTCGGCAAGGCGATCACCGTCGTGGTCAGCTACATTGATGGGTACGGCACCCCTGAAAGTGTAACCTCGCCGGCAAGCTCGGTCGTTGTGAACGGCAATGCTGGTGATGACCAGTTCTATGGTGGATCCGGCAATGACAAATTGTATGGAGGCACAGGTGAGGATCGTCTCTACGGTTACGGGGGGCGTGACAGGCTCTTTGGAGAGGCTGGCAACGACACGATCGACGGTGGCGCAGACAACGACACCATCTATGGCGGATCTGGTGATGACCAATTGTTCGGCAACTCCGGCAAGGATCGTCTCTACGGCAACGAGGGGCGCGACAAGCTCTCTGGTGGTGCCAGCAACGACACGATCAGCGGCGGGGCTGACAATGACACCGTCGACGGCGGGGTTGGCAGCGACCGACTCTATGGCGACGCCGGCAATGACGCCTTGAAGGGCGGCAGTGGCAACGACTGGATCGTGGGTGGCCTCGGCCGAGACAAGCTGTATGGCGGATCCGGCGCGGACGTGTTCGACTTCAACTCAGCCCAGGAAAGCCGAGTGGGGTCGCAGCGCGATACCATCCATGACTTCCAGTCCGGGCGGGACCTGATCGACCTGCGAGGGATTGACGCAAACGAGTTCCGCAAAGGCAACCAGGCGTTCACCTGGTCCTGCATGGACATGGCCTTCGTGAACCCGAACGAGGCTGACTCGTCGCTTCTGAAGACCGGCTTTACCGGCAAGGCAGGACAGTTGCGGTACGACCGTGGCATCCTCATGGGCGATACGGACGGCGACCGCAAGGCCGACTTCCAGATCAAGATTGTCGGCCATTTTACCGTCGGCGACCTGCTTCTGTAAGGTGACCAACGCAAGGCAGGAGCCATGCTGGCCCTGCCTTGCGCCTTTCCCTGAACATTGCTCGTGAGCGCCGGATGTTGCCGCGCGGTGACAGGCTTCGCACGAGCTTTTGCCTATAGTCCGACCAAATCATCGGAGACCATGATGAAGTTCTTCCTCCTCTCTGCAGCAGCCCTGATCGCCGGAACGGCGATGGCGGCAGCGGATGACCTGCCGCATCGTGCGGCAGCTGTCACCCCCGTGATCGTCAACCCTACCTTCAACTGGACAGGCTTGTATGCGGGTGTCCACGGCGCCTGGATCCGTGATGATAGCGACGCAGTCCGCAGCGGAATCTCCGGGGTGCCGGCGACCGCGGTTCCCAACCGTGCCGGTCTTAGCGACAGTGGATTCGGTGGTGGCGGACAGATCGGCTACCTGTGGCAGTTCGGCAGCTTGGTGACCGGGCTTGAAGCCGACTTCACCTTGGCGGATGTCGGACGTACCCGCAGCATCGTGAACCCGGCAAGCACGGACCCGGCGTGCCAATGCACGGCTGTGACGGAACTCAACTCGGAGATGCGCTCGTTTGGCAGCGTGAGGGGGCGTATCGGCGTCGCAGTACCAGATCTTGGGACATTCTTTGATCGTTCGCTGATTTATGTCACAGGTGGCTTGGCCTATGCGCAGATCGAGCACCGGGGACAGATCACTGTCACTCCACCCGGCGTTACTCTTCAGGCAACGAGCGACAATGTGAAGATGGGCTTCACGGTTGGCGCTGGAACCGAGATCGCGCTGACGCAGAACGTATCGATCAAGTCAGAAACCCTCTACTACAACCTTGAAGACGAGCGCCTGACGCTCGCGCGGGCAGGCGATCAAGCCGCCTATCGCTTCAAGAATGACGGCTGGATCAGCCGAGTGGGCGTCAACGTTCGCTTCTGACTATGAGGGCCGGCGTGACGGGGACTGTTGTATCAACCTGTCACGCCACTTTACTTGGACACTGGGGGTTGCCCGTGTGAAAGCTAGAAGGGCTGCTTGTGGCACGTTCCGGAAGTACGCCGAACTTCTACTACGGCGCGACAAGCGGACCTTCATTTAGTCCGGCCAACTTAACATTTTGACCCCAAGCAGACTTTCGTGCTTCCGACAGGCTTTATTGGAGCCGACGCCCAGAAGCTGTTCACGACCTATTCGACAAGCCGGGAGCTTCCGCGGCGTCCGCTCCCGGATGCTGGACGCGTGAGGCGTCTGCGGGTTGCTGCCTTCAGAAGCTTGCGGAAGGTCGGGCATTCCAGATGCGACGGGGCTGGACATTCGGCCACGTGCCGAAGGGCATCCCGCAGCATCCGCAGGTCGAACATCTGGCGCTGCAAATCATCCGCCTTTGCGTGTAACTGATCCCGGGGAATGTTGGGCCGGCCGTCTTTGCCGAACATGCCCGCGATCTCGGTGAGGGAGAAACCTGCCGTCTTTCCGAGTTCGATCAGGGACAACTTCAAGAGAACATCAGCATCGAATTGCCGCCGCAGCCCATGCCGGCTGATCGACCGGATCAAGCCGACCTCCTCATAATAGCGTAGCGTCGAAGGCGGAACGCCCGATCGCTCGGCAACCTCTCCAATATCCATCATTCTTGTGCTTGACCTCAAGTCAACTTGAAGTCGTAGCCTCTCTCGAATCGTCAATTCGAGCAAGAGGCACGTTATGGCTAGCACCACGATCCCGAGGCAGACACAGATCTGGCGAGACCCGCGAGCGATCGCGCTGCTGATGGCTGCGTCGCTCACCACGATGGCCAATGCCACGATCAGTCCCGCTCTCCCCGGGCTCGAGCGCCTGTTCGCGGATGATCCGAATGCCGCGATGCTGGTTCGTCTGCTGGTGCCCGCACCCTCCCTGAGCGTCGCCATCTTCGCGCCATTCGCCGGCCTCGTTGCTGATCGGTACGGTCGGCGTCACATGCTTCTTGCCGGGGTTATCCTCTTCGTGATCGCCGGGTGCGCGGGGCTGTTCCTTCCCGACCTGCCCACCATTTTTGCCAGCCGTTTGGTACTGGGGCTGGCCGTCGCCCTCATCATGACGGCGCAGACCGCGCTCATCGGGGACTACTTCACTGGGGACAGCCGGAGCGCGTTGTCAGGACTTCAGATATCGGCCCGGAACTTCGGCGGGCTCGTGTTCATCTCGCTCGCCGGATGGTTTGCGGCGATCTCGCCGCACCTGCCGTTTCTTATCTATGGAGTTGCCGCGGCCTTCCTGCCGCTGATGTGGAAGACTATCAAGGACACGTCACGGATCTCGTCCCATTCGAGTCCCAAGCTGGACGACCGCTCCCTCAAGCCGTCTTCGTGGGTCCTCGCCTTCACGTTGCTCGTGGTTCTCCAGGCCGTGACGAACATGATCTTTTTCGTCATGCCGACCCAGTTGTCGTTTTTCTTCGCAGCGGCAGGCTATAGCAGCCCAGTGATGACGGGCTCGGCGCTCGGCATCCTAATGCTCTCGGGCGGCAGCCTTGCGCTGCTATACGGCCGAGTGCAGCGGGCCATCGGCTACGGCGGCATCTTCGCTCTGGGCTATGGCGCGATGGCGCTTGGTTTTGCGTTGCTGGCCCTTGCGGCGACGCCTCTGGCTTGGTTCGCGGCAGCCGCTGCCATCGGTGCAGGCTATGCATTGGTCTCGCCGAGCTTCGTGACCCTTGCCTTGAGGCTTGCACCGCCCCAGCGGAGGGGAGCGGCCGGTGGCATCCTGACCGCTTCCGTGTTCATCGGTCAGTTCTGTTCCCCACTACTGAGCACACCATTGATCGCGACATACGGTTACGAGGAACTCTTCCAC
Source organism: Microvirga sp. jy35 (assembly GCF_056148915.1). Classification (NCBI taxonomy): domain Bacteria; kingdom Pseudomonadati; phylum Pseudomonadota; class Alphaproteobacteria; order Hyphomicrobiales; family Methylobacteriaceae; genus Microvirga; species Microvirga sp. jy35. The sequence goes on from NZ_JBWBEW010000021.1 coordinate 68,998, forward strand.
ATCACCTCATCTCTTGCCGCCGCGATGGCCGGTGCAGCGGTCTTGAAGGCTTGCGCAACAGGACTTCAGGCATTGAAGTGCTGGATCTCAACGGTGGAGCGGCGTCATACGGCGGAACAAGGGCCTGCTCCCGGGCCGAATTGTGGGGGATGACGCCTTTTGGCACGCGCTGGTCGTTTGTCTTGTGGCTGCTTAAGCCTCAAGTGCGGACATTGCACCGGTATGCGTAAAGTCTGAGGCGGCTCGTCAACGGGCCGCCTCTGCGTTTAGATTTCAACCTGTTCTGCAATCAGAAGAGCATCGTCGACATCGATCCCAAGATACCGAACGGTGCTCTCAATCTTGGTGTGACCCAGCAGAAGCTGAACGGCTCGGAGATTGCCTGTCCTTCGGTAGATCATCGATGCTTTGGTTCGTCGTAGGGAATGGGTGCCGTAGGCGAGGGGATCCAGCCCAATCGCCTGAAGCCAGAATGCCAACAGGCGGGCGTACTGGCGCGTTGTCATGGGCTTCTGTCGATCAATGCGGCTTGGAAACAGCGGCTCGCCCTTGTGCAGGTCCTTCTTCTCGAGCCAGCGCCCGACAGCCTCGCGGGTCTGCTCCGTGATCTCGAACTGAACAGGCCGGCCGGTCTTCCGCTGCATGATCGTGGCGCGGGATCGCACCCGCCCATTGAGGGCCACATCATCGACGCGAAGCGCGACTAGGTCACAGGCGCGCAGCTTGCTGTCGAGGGCTAGATTAAACAGAGCCAGATCCCGGACGCGGTGAGCCACCTGGAGCCTGACCCGAATGTACCAGATCTCCTTCGCCTTGAGAGGCGGCTTGGGTCCAATCAGCTTGCCCCGGTTCCAAGGGGTGGTAGTTCGGCCAGTATGGTCAGAGATGCTGTCTTGCATTGCAGTGCTCCTGAAACGAAGCCCCCCACAATGAACCTTGGCCGTTCCGCCCACGAAACCCAGACCGGGCATTCTTCCGAGAGTCTTCGTCAGCTTTTCAAGGCAAGTCGGACGTCCCGTTTTGTGCACCGAAGCACAGCTCGTGACCCAGATCTGACTCTAGCTCTGCCAACATAGTTTGCGTCTGCTCCGGTTCAGTGGTTCCCGTCCTCGGAATCATGCCACCATTCTCGCTTTTTTTGTGCACGCGCGGCCAAGAGCCTGCCAAGTTGCTGGCTTGCGCTCCTCGGTCTGGTCTCCTATCGTCCGCCTCATGATGTTCATGTCCACTTACTTCCCCCTGATCTGAACGACCTTTCCGTCGTCGCTGCGCAATGAGCGCCAATCAGGTTTTACGGCCGATCAGAAATGACGGCCGAACGGAGAATTATGGACATGCCGAATACAGGCTCTTTCGGTCTGAGCAACGCTCAGATCAACGATTTCATTGAACATGGCTATCTGAAGCTCGACCAAGCTTTCGATGCTGAGCTCGCCCGACAAGGACGAGACGAACTCTGGGCAGCTATGGGGCTTTCACCCGACGAGCCACACACATGGTCACGACCAGTCGTCCGCCTCGGCTTCATGGCAGGACCGATCTTCGTCGCGGCCGCAAATACCCCACGCCTGCACGGTGCCTATGATGCACTTGTCGGCGAGGAGCGTTGGCTGAGGCCTACAGGTCTTGGAACGTTTCCGATCCGGTTCCCTTCCGAGGAGGACCCGGGCGATGGCGGCTGGCATGTCGACGTGAGCTTCGGATTGGAGAACCCCGATTTCATGCACTGGCGCGCCAACGTGAAGAGCCGAGGTCGCGCGTTGCTGATGCTCTTTTTGTTCTCGGATGTGGGCCAGGACGACGCACCGACAGTCATCCGCAAAGGTTCCCATGCCCATATCGCGCGGCAGTTGCTTCCACATGGAGAGAATGGCCTGACGCTCGGGGAGCTCGCAGCCGATGGGTTCGCGTCGACGGATCGCTGTGAAGAGGTTCTGGCCACGGGTCAGGCAGGCACCGTCTATCTGTGTCACCCGTTCCTTGTGCACCGGGCGCAACCGCATCGGGGAACGCAGCCCCGCTTCATGGCGCAACCGCCGCTTCTTCCCAAAGGCGGGTTCGACCGTTCGTTACCGCCATCACCCGTGCAGGTGGCAATCCGCCAAGCCTGCGGCCTGACTTTCTGATGTTCGGGCCTGGAGCCGATGACGGGCTGAAGTTGGGCTGCGTCCGAGGCTCTTGATCTCTCTGGGATTTGTCAGTGAAGCCGGGCATATCGCCCGACTTCACGTCGGATCACGTCCGCACACGACCTCGGTGATGCAACCATCCCTGGGCAACTAGGACGACGATAGCCATGGTCGAGGAGAAGGTTACAAGCGGCCATGCGGTGTCGCCATGCAGCCGGAGCACGGCCAGTGTTCCGCCAACGCTCACGATGAGGCTCTGCACGCAGAAATGCAGCGCCACCGCCGACCCGGCGATGTCCCCGAACTTCTCCAGGGCGCCGTTCGCCGTCACCGACACGGTGAAGACGATACCGATTGCCATGATCCACATAGGTGCGATGAACGTCCAGAAAGATGGAACTCCGAAAACCTGACCCATGCTCAGGAGCCCTGCGCCCAGGAGCAACATCATCATGCCGCGCGTGAGACTGCCTGAGTTCCCCCACCGGGCAACGAACCGCTTGGCGAAGCGTGTTGTGATGATCATCACGGCCGCTGCCGTCGCGAAGGTGAGACTGAATCCCAGTTCCGAGTACCCGGCTCTACCGATGAGGACACGAGGGGCAGTCGAGAAGAACACGAAGAACGTCCCCATGGCGGCGCTGAACCCGAGCGTATAGGTCCAGAACGCGGAGCTGCGGAGAACGGGTAGGAACGAGCGTGGTGACGTGGAGGTTGGCGCTAGTCGGGTTTCATGCCATCGCGGCAACGCATGCAAGACCGCGATTACGGCAAAAGCGCCCAACGTCACGAAGATCGAGCGCCAGCCGAAGCTGTCTGCGAGCAGTGCCCCAGCAATCGGCCCAAAGGCAGGCACGAAGGCCAGCATGGAGCTGAACAGGCTGTAGATGAACACGCTTTCCGGGCGGTCGGCATACACGTCCCGGACTGTCGCGAAGGTGGCCACCATTGCTGCCGAGGCTCCCACGGCTTGCAGGAAGCGAAGTACAACAAAGGGGACGGCAGTCGAGGATGCGGCCAGACAGAATGATGCCGCCGCAAACAGGATCGCGCCGCTTACCAGAATGGGCCGCCGCCCGATGCGGTCGGAGATCGGCCCGAAGATGATCTGGCCGAGTCCGAGCATCACCATGTAGAGGCTCAACGTGAGCTGGACGGTGGCCGGGCTGGTGCCGAGAATGCCCGGCATGGCCGGAACGATGGGCAGATAGATATCCATCGCCAGGGAGGCGAGAATATCGAAGGGCGCCATCAGCAGGAGTGCTGTCGGCAGGGAATAGGCCCATACGGGGGGCTTGGGAGACATGATGAGGCATCCGCTCAAATGAGAATCATTCGGCGGCAATCTGCCTGTCAGCTTGGGCTGGGATCGGTTCGACAGATGCCGCAACAACAAGGAAAGGGTTGTTGCGGCTTACTTGTCCGACGAGGGCTCGGCTCCCATGCCACGGCTCCACGATCATACGAGGTGAGAAGAGAGCCTGTTGAGTATCATATCGGTCTGGAGCCGACAATCCTCGCGGGATACCCTGGACGAGGTCTTCCAAGACAATAAGTCTACTGGCGAAGAGACGAAACTTGCCTGGGACAGGACACCCACGATATCGGCCATCCGTATGCGCTCCTACTCACGTCGGCAACGTCGCCGACGTGAAAGCCGCCGAGTCTATAATAAGAAGCGAGGCGTCTACGACGGTTCACTCCCCAAGCGCATCCTCTACTCTCATCGGGACCAATGTTTCATTCTCGGCAAGGAGCACTTGCCCCCCAACCATGATGGACGTCCGTCCGATGCGGGGAAAGCGCCCGACTTCAAAATCGACGCGTTCGCCTCCGGTGAGATAGACGAGGTCCTCATCAAAAGGGTTGATAAGGTGGTGCGCAGGCCCTGGAGCGGTGAATCCCATGAAGTCACCTGGGCCCACCTCCAATGTCTCCTCCCCGATCTCCGCCATGCCGCGGCCGGAGAGGATGTAGACGAATTCCTCAGCTCGCTCGTGAGAATGGTACAGGAACGATTCCCTGTTCGGCGAGAGCCGGACCAGACTGAGTCCAATGCGGGTCAGCCCTGCAGCATCACCTAGAGCGCAGAGACGCACGTCCGAGCGCGGGTTCAATGGGTGACGGAAGCGAATGCCCGGGGCGGCAGCGATTTCGGTGGCGCTCCAGTGGGGCTTAGGTGCGAAGTCAGTCATTGCGCCGACTCCGCCTTCTTGTCGATCTCAACTTGCTCCCCGCGCAGCGCGTCAAGAATAGCGACCAACGTTTCCTCCCGGACCCGCTGCAGATCCAATCTTTGCCCCCCGCCGCACTGCGGCGGGAGCGGCTCTGCGAAGTAGAGAACACGCTCGGCCACACGTTGCGCAAGCTGCTCGGGCGTCGGAGGCTTGGGAAGCCGCGTCCGGCAGTGGCGTGAGGGTGTACTGGGGCCGGGGCCAACCGAGCTACCCGTCTTCTGCGCGACCTCGCTCCATGATCGCAATCCGTGCTCCAGAGCGATGAGGTCCAATGCGTCAGACCGACGTACGCTGGCCGCCCGGCGCCTCAGCTCCTCTGGAGTTAGTTCCGATAGCCTCGGCAGACGTTTGAATCTGCCAGCGGCGGCAATTGCTTGGGCGTCATCTGGGCTGCGCAAATTCTTGAGAACGAAATCCGCCTCGCGGCGAAGTCGAACAGGATCGATCATGAGCTTCTTTCGGCGATGCCTGGGTCGACCGGCTGCCCGCTGGTCCGGTCGTTGAGCAGCACCAGGGCTCGCAGGATGCGGGTGGCAACGCCTTTGGCGGGCCGGGCGCCCCGCGTGCGCCCGAACGGGATGTCTCACAAAATGCGCGATTCGCGCAAGATGCCGTCGCAGTGCTTGCGAAAAGAGTTGCCCGAACCGCAGCCTTTCGTCAGCACGTGAGAAATACCAGACAGTACGCCGATCATCTCCCCGACGCGCGCCGGGCTAGTTCTTAGGCAGGTGCGGCTCCAAGGCAACCTACGCCTCGTTCGACAACTAGAACGGCGCCATGCATGACCTCCATCAGCCCCCACATCGCTGAATCGGAAAACTCGTGCCGTCTCAACCCGCTGACTGGGTTTGAACCCTGTGCACTTTGATGCCGCCGCCGCTACCTTTGCTTTGGTAGAATCAAATCCAGAACAGGCGGCCGAAAGTTTCATCGCTAGTGACGAACAAACTCCTTACCGATCCATGAATGTGACCTTTCATCCGAGGCAGGTCAGGCCACTCAATAGCGGTCAGGCCCTAGAGGGTGTGGGTTGACCCTGCGCATGCTGATGATTAAATGAGAATGAACGTTCATTCTCGTAACTTTGGTACTTAGTGCCTCATGGCAGATCAGCAAGCCCTCCTCGACACGAAGCCGGACCCATCGGCTGAGCGTCAAACGCGCATCCTGAATGCTGCCGAGCACTGCTTCGTTCGCTCAGGCTTCCACCGCACCACCATGCAGGATGTGGCGGCCGAGGCTGGAATGAGCCCCGGCAACCTCTACCGCTACTTCGCCTCGAAGGACGCCATCGTCCTGGCTCTCGCCGAGAGAGACCGTGCCCGGATCGGCGAGGATTTCGCTGCGTTATCCCAGCCGGGCGACTTCCTGCCTGCGTTGCGCTCCATTGCCCTCAAGCACTTCGCCGAAGAGCCGCGGGAGCGGGCCGTGCTCTGCCTGGAGATCTGGGCAGAGGCTACCCGCAACCAATCGTTTGCTGCCATGTCGGAGGCATTCGACAAGGACATCTGCGAGCGCATGTGCGCCTTGTTCCGGCAGGCGCAGGCAAGCGGGACTATTGCTCCGGAGGTCGACCTGGAAGCGCTCGCGTCGCTAATCGTGACCATTGCCAACGGCCTCTTCGTGCGCCGGGCCGTGGATGCCACGCTGGATGCCGAGCGCGGGGTCGCAAGCCTGATGGCCGTCATCGAGGCGGCCTTTGCCGGGAAGATCAACCTAACACGCACCTGACATCAGGTGCCGGAGATGAGCGTGTCATGATGCGCAGGTTGCACAGTTTGGCGGCTGCCATGGTATTCTTTCCGCTTGCAGCCTTGGCTGCGGACGCCGCGCAGCCGCAGGTCGCTCCTGCGCCCGCGGTGTCCGTGACGCGCACCGCGGAACGGGAGATCACGGAGCGGGCGGTGCTCACCGGAACGCTTGTTCCTCGCGAGGAGGTTCTGGTCGCCCCGGAGCTGGAAGGCCTGCGCATCACCGAGGTCCTTGTCGAGGAGGGGGAGACCGTCACGAAGGGTCAGGTTCTGGCCCGCCTGACGACCGATCTTCTCGAAACGGAACTCGCCCGCAGCACTGCCTCCGTCGCACGAGCCGAGGCGGGGGTTGCCCAAGCCCGCAGCCAGATCGTGCAGGCGGAAGCTGCACAGGTCGAGGCGGCCCAGGCCCTGGAGCGCACACGCTCGCTCATCAAAGGCGGCAACTCGACGGAAGCCCAGCTCGAGCAGCGGGTCTCCGCAGCCCGGGCTGCGGAAGGACGCTTGGCCGCCGCCCGCGACGGCCTGCGTATCGCCGAGGCCGAGAGGCAGTCCGAAGACGCGCAGAGACGGGAGATCCAGGTTCGCCTCGCCCGTGCCGCAATCAAGGCCCCCCAAGCTGGGATCATTTCTCGCAAGAACGCCAAGGTCGGCGCTACGGCGACGGCGGCAGGCGACCCGCTGTTCCGCATCATCGCGAACGGCGAGATCGAACTCGAAGGGGAAGTGACGGAGACGCAACTGGTGCGCCTGCGCGAGGGCGCTCCCGCCCAGGTGAGCATCGACCAAGGCCGGACGATCGAGGGCCGCGTGCGCAACATCTCTCCGGAGGTCGACCGCACCACCCGTCTTGGCCGGGTGCGGATCGCCCTGCCGCGGGACCCCGCCTTGCGCATCGGGGCCTTTGCCCGCGGCTCCGTCGAGCTGGCTCGGACAACCGGAGTGGCGGTTCCGCTCAGCGCCGTGCTCTACAGCCCCAAAGGCGCAGCGGTCCAGATCGTGGTCGATGAGCGCATCCAGACACGGCCAGTCCGCACCGGCCTCTCGGCCGACGGCTTCGTCCAGGTCGAGGGTGTCAGCACGGGCGACCTGGTCGTCACGCGCGCCGGCAGTTTCCTGCGTGATGGCGATGCGGTGCGCCCGGTGATTGCTGAGTCGGCGCAGGCCGAGGGAGCCCGGTGATGCAGCTCAACGTCTCCGCTTGGGCGATCCGAAAGCCGATCCCGTCCCTCGTCCTGTTCATCGTCTTGATGATCCTGGGCGTCTTCAGCTTTCAAGGGCTGCCGATCACGCGGTTCCCGAACATCGACGTTCCGCTTGTCACGGTCTCAGTCACGCAAGCCGGCGCCGCGCCGTCCGAACTCCAGAACCAGGTCACCAAGCGGATCGAGGACTCGGTTGCCGGCGTCAACGGCGTCAAGCACATCACGTCGACGATCTCGGAAGGCATTTCCACCACGACCATCGAGTTCCGCCTCGAGATCAACTCGGATCGGGCGGTCAATGACGTGAAGGATGCGGTCGCCAAGATCCGCTCCGACCTGCCGCGGACCATCGACGAGCCTGTCATTCAGCGCCTGGACATCGCTGGTCTCCCGATCGTCACTTACGCCGCTTCCGGCCCCGCTATGACGCCGGAGGAGCTGTCCTGGTTCGTCGACGATGTGGTGGCGCGTCAGCTTCAGAGCGTTCAGGGCGTCGGGCGCGTTGAACGTGTGGGCGGGGTCGAGCGCGAGATCCGCATCGAGCTGAAGCTTGATCGCCTGCTGGCGCTCGGCATCACGGCCGCGGACGTCAACCGGCAGCTGCGCCTGACCAGCGTCGATCTTGCCGGTGGGCGCGGCGAGGTCGGCGGGCAGGAACAGTCGATCCGGACCCTGGGTGCCGCGCAAACTCTGGGAGACCTCGCTTCCACCAGCATCACCCTTCCGGGCAACCGAAAGGTTCACCTTGATGAGCTGGCAACCGTCACCGACACCGCCGCAGAGCCGCGCACCTTCGCACGCTTCAACGGTCAACCCGTGGTCGCCTTTGCCGTCACGCGCGCCACCGGCGCCAGCGATGCCACGGTCGGACAAGCCGTCGCGGCCAAAGTAGCCGAGCTGGGACAGGCTCATCCGGACGTGCGCTTCGACCTGATCGACGACACCGTCACGTACACGGTCGGCAACTACGAATCCGCCATGCACACCCTCATCGAGGGTGCCATCCTGGCGGTCATCGTGGTGTTCATCTTCCTACGCGACTGGCGCGCCACCCTCATTGCATCCCTGGCCCTGCCGCTCTCCGTCCTGCCCACCTTCTGGGTCATGAGCACCATGGGTTTCTCGCTCAACTTGGTGAGCCTCCTGGCGCTGACTCTGGTTACGGGCATCCTGGTGGACGATGCCATCGTCGAGATCGAGAACATCGTGCGCCACATGCACATGGGCAAGTCGCCCTATCGTGCCGCGCTCGAAGGGGCGGACGAGATCGGCCTGGCGGTGATCGCGATCACGTTCACCATCGTGGCCGTATTCGCCCCGGTCAGCTTCATGGGCGGCATCGCGGGGCAATACTTCAAGCAGTTTGGCCTCACCGTCGCGGCCGCGGTCCTGATCTCGCTGCTGGTTGCCCGGCTGATCACGCCGATGATGGCGGCCTATTTCATGCGGCCGCACAAACAGGTCGAGCAGAAGGACGGGTTCATCATGCGGGCCTATACCCGCCTGGTCGGCTGGTCGGTTCGGCACAAGTTCATCACCTTCATCCTGGGCCTCTGCATCTTCGGAGCATCGCTCTGGTCGACTAATCTCCTGCCGTCGGCGTTCCTGCCGGAGGAGGATATCTCACGCTCCCTCTTCGTGGCCGAACTGCCGCCCGGATCGAAACTGAACGATACGCAGCTGGTGAGCGATGGAATCGCAGAGCGCCTGCGCGCCATGCCCGAGGTCAAGTCGGTATTCGTGAACGGCGGCCTCCAGCTCCCCGGCAAGAAGGAGGTGCGGCTTGCGACCTTCACGGTGAACCTCGTGCCCAAGGAGGAGCGGTCCCTGCGACAGCGCCAGCTTGAGGGTCGTATCGTCGAGGAGTTCCGCGACGTGCCGGACATTCGCTTCTTCGTTCTCGGCGAAGGCGGGCAGCGCGGGCTTCAGCTCATCGTCAGCGGACCCGACCAGGACGTGGTGGTCGAAACCGCGGCCAAGCTCCAGCGCGAGATGGCGAGCATCCCGACCGTCGAGAACCCCATGTCGACGGCACCGCTCAACCGGCCCGAGATCCGCATCAGCCCGAAGCCGGCCCTGGCGGCGGAGCTCGGGGTGTCGACCGACGTGCTGTCCGAGACGGTGCGGGTTGCGACGATCGGCGATGTCGGGGCGAATCTGGCCAAGTTCAATGCCGGCGACCGGCAGATCCCGATCCGCGTCCAGTTGCCCGAGGCGGTGCGCAGCGATCGAGGACTGATCGACATTCTCAAGGTCCCGGCCAAGGGCGGCGCTTCCGTTCCGCTCTCGGCCGTCGCCGACATCTCGTTCGGCCAGGGACCGACCTCGATCGACCGGTATGACAGGTCGCTGCGCGTGGCGCTCGAGGCCGACATGCGGGGCACCGATGCGCTCGGCGAGGTTCTGGAGGCCATCTACAACCTGCCGACGGCCAAAAACCTCCCGCCCGGCGTAACGATCAAGCAGACGGGGGACGCCGAGGTCATGACCGAGGTATTCACCTCGTTCGGCAAGGCCATGGGAGCCGGCATCATGATGGTGCTCGGCGTGCTGATCCTGCTGTTCGCAAACTTCCTGCAACCGTTCACGATCCTGCTCTCGCTGCCCCTGTCGATCGGAGGCGCGATCATGGCGCTGGTGATCACCCAGAAGGCGATCAGCCTGCCGGTGGTGATCGGCTTCCTGATGCTGATGGGCATCGTGACCAAGAACGCCATCATGCTGGTCGACTTCGCCATCGAGGAAGTCGCCAGGGGCGTGGACCGCAAGACCGCCATCATCGATGCCGGACGCAAACGGGCGCGGCCGATCGTGATGACCACGATCGCCATGGCGGCCGGCATGCTGCCGAGCGCGCTGGCGCTGGGTGCGGGCGGCGAATTCCGCGCGCCGATGGCAATCGCCGTGATCGGCGGACTGATCGTCTCGACCTTGCTGTCGCTGGTGTTCGTGCCGGCCTTCTTCATCCTCATGGATGACCTGTCGCGTCTGTTCAGGCGCCTGTTCAGCCGGTTCGTTGGGCCAAAAGATGAGCCTGAGACGGAAGCCTTCGACCGGGCAATCCCCGTTGTCCGAGCAGACGCCGATCCCAACCCACGTTCCAGGATCGCTGCAGAATGAAATCCCGGGCTGCGCCGGGACGGTGATGTCAAGAATCGAGCGTTGGAGGCATCCGTCCGGCTGCGCGTGCCACGGCATCGCCGAATGCCCCGGATCTGCTTGGCGCGCTCCACTTGCCGGTGCAACCGGCAATGCTCCATTACCCTTGTTAACATCTGGTCCCAGCTTCTTGAGCGTGAAACACAGAAAGTGTTCTCAACTGGGATCAAGAGTAATGGAGGCTCCTGGAGGTCTGTGCCGATGTGCGTTGCTGCGAGACGTACATGGAATTATGCCAGTTTGCGTATGGTCTCTCGAATAGCAGTCCTCCGGGCGTTTGTTACCTTAATGTCAGCTTGTGGCAGATTGCGTTGACAAAGTCGGCATCGAGACGGGCTGGGACAGCGCTGAAGCTTGCTTTATTGAGGTCAGGTCTGAGGTGAGGTGTGCCCTTCGGACCTTCTTAGGTTCCTTGGGTTATCTGAGGCTCTGATGGGGTGATCAGCTTGGCGAGCTTTCTGAGGTTCTGGGCGGTGGCTGCCAGCAGGAACTCATCCTGAGCCCCACAGGGACCGCGCAGCCGCAGACGGCCCATCTTCAGGATTCGCTTGAGATGGGCAAACAGCATCTCGATCCGCTTGCGACCCTGACGCGACCGCTCATAGGCCGGCGTGCCGGCCAGTGCTCGGGCAACCTCTCTTGCGTGCTCGTAGATGCTGCGCGGGATCTTACGCGCCGGCGTGTTGGGACAGCACTGTTCCTTCAGAGGACAGGGACCACAGTCAAAGGTGCTGCCCAGGTAAATGCGAGTGGTGCCCTCGTTCACGATGCGGCCGCTGGTGGTCAGGGTCTTGCCCTCAGGACAGGTGTAGGCGTCCGCTTCCGGATCATAGGCGAAGTCTGCCCGTGAGAGGGTGCCGTCCTGACGCTCGGATTTGTCGATGACGGGAACATGCGGCTCAATCTTCTGCTCGTCCACGAGCCAGTGCAGCATCTCGGCTGAGCCGTAGGCACTATCCGCCGCCAGCCGCTCGGGCGTGAGGCCAAAGCGTTCAGCCGTGCGCTCGATCATCGTGCGGGCAGCCCCTACCTCAGCTTGACGCACCGCGCGAGAGGCTTCCACGTCCACGATCACGGCTGACTTGAGGTCGATGAGGTAGTTGTCCGC
>NZ_JBWBEW010000022.1:0-80450 GCF_056148915.1 Microvirga sp. jy35
CGGCGGACCTCAGGGTCCCGCCCCAGATTGCCCACCAATATCACCTTGTTCACACTGCCTGCCATGACAGCCTCTCCACTTCATCTCTCCTGAACGGCTGGGGCACCAAGCACGCCGCACGTTTTCAGGTCGGTTGCACTCTCCTGCCCAAGGAGGGCATCACCTATTGTTCTACATTTGTTCCACGTGAAACACAAGGGACAAGTCGGTTGTTTCGCCGTATCAGGAGGAGGGTAGAGGGCCAGTGGTGAACGGCCAAGCTAAGATTTGGGAGCCTGCAATGACTGATGAAACCTTAAGCGAAGCGGCTGTCGCAGCTGCCTGGGACCGCAATGCCGCCCTATGGACGGAAGAGGTGCGCTCCGGCTTCGATCTCTATCGTGAGCTCTACACCTTTCCCGCCTTCCTCGATTTCCTGCCTGCTATCGCGGGAAAGCGCGTCATCGATCTGGGTTGCGGAGAGGGCTCCAACACACGTCGCTTCGCACAGATCGGCGGAGCAATGACAGGTGTCGACCTCTCACCTGAGATGATCAAACGCGCTCGTCAGATAGAAGAGCAAGAGCCTCTCGGCATCACATACGAGATCGGCTCGTTCAGTGAACTCTCACCCTTCGACGATCAGCAATTCGACTGTGCTGTATCCACCATGGCGCTCATGGATGGACCTGACTTTCCGGGTGCGATGCGTGCTGCCTACCGCGTTCTGAAGCCCGGCGGGAAACTGTGCTTCAGCGTTCTTCACCCCTGCTTCATTACCCCTGCCATCCGATGGCTTACCGATGAGGATGGGGCTCACCTGGGCCTTCGGGTCGGACGCTACTTCGACCGGGAGCCCTTCGTCGAGTACTGGCGCTTCGGGAGGCGTCCGCACATGCAGGAGCTGCAGGCTTATGCAGAGCCTTTCGAGGTGCCGCGATTTCCACGCACTCTCTCAGACTACATCAACGCCATCGGCGAAGCAGGATTTCGTCTCGTGAAGATCGAGGAGCCGCGGCCAACGGAAGAGATGGCACGCAAGCACGATTGGCTGAACCGCTGGTATCAGCATGCGCCGCTCGTGCTGTTCGTCTTGGCTGTCAAAGCATGAACAATCGACACAAAAATAGCGGTGACAGGATCACCGCTATCGAGAAACATAAGCTTACTCAGCCGCTTGAAGATAGATCACCTTCGACTGCTCGTCTCTTACCTCACGCAGGGTGCGTGCCATATAGGCGAGCTGCTCGATGGCCTTCTCGAGATCGTCCTTGGTGCCTGCCTCGAGATCGTAAGCCTTGCGTCCCCTGTAGAGCCGATTGACCTGGCTCTCCATCTCCGCGGCGGTTTCACGGATGCGGTGGACGAGATTATCTGCGATGACGTTGGCGTTGCCGTCGACAACACAGAAGCCGACATCGCTTGCGCGGACCTTAGCCATGGGTTGATACCTCTTCTTGTTGTTTCGTCTCAGGCGACGGCCCGTTCCCCATGCGCGGCATAGACGCCGAGCCGGCGGGCCAGAGAGTGCTTCGTCACGGGGCCGATCCAGGGCAGCGTCGCAAGGAAGCGCAGCTTGTCCGGACTTGCCGTGTATTCCTCGAACAGGCGCTCACGCTCGCGCCAGATCATGTCGATGGCCTCGGCCTTCGCCGGGTGGCGAAAGCCCACGCGAGCCGTGGAGCCGAAGCTCAGCGCGCGCATGCAGCGCTCGAACGTGCGGCGGCCGATGGCCGGAGTCACGCTGGCATGGCAGATCGTCTCGACCACATGCTGCGCGAACTCATCTGCCGTTTCAGGCGCCGAAGTCTCCGCTCCCGCGATGTCGCCCCGAAAAGCGCTTGCGCCGTTGCGCATCAGTTCTTCAAGCCCAAAGCTCGGCATTGGTCTCACCGTATGTTCCAGGCCGCCTGAAGCAGCCGAACGAGCTTCGTTCCGGTCTTACGGATCCGGCGCGGCGCCTGCCAGGAGGGGCCGGCTTCACGGGTCGGATTCAGGCGTTCGGAACGGTGACTCGGGTTCTTCAAAACGAGGCGCGCACCGCTTTTGCTGCGGATGCGCAAGCCATCAGCCGAGCTCTGAAAACCTTGACCATTCAAAGGTTTATGCAAAGAGCGCGGCTTCACTAAGATGGGGTTTGAGCCCCCTGAATGCAAGGCGCGCACCGCGGGAACGGAGCTGGCCCGGGCCCGTGCAGCCTTCGGCCAGACCGAGACTTCGCAGCGCGCCACTTTCAGGCTCTGCGCCAACTCGACGCCTGTGCCGATCCCGAAGACGGAGAGGGCGCAGGTGAAGGCCTCCGAGAACAGCTGCATGCCGCACCAGCTCTTCTCCGCCATGTGCAGCGGCCACGACCACAAGCCATCCTCGCGCCGCTGGCCAAGACTCTCGCGGTCAATGAAATAGCCGGTCGTCTTGTGCTCGAGGCCGCTCTCGCTCAGGAGCCATTCCTCGTTCTCGAAAATCCGGCGTTCTTCCGTCATGACGCTCATCGCGAGATCCTTGTGGCAAGGGCCGTTCAGCACTGCCCTAATGAGGTCACATCCACGACGCATACAGATGATGTGAACAAAACAAGAACATAGCCTCAACGGGCTCTGTGTCAAGCAAAGTCCGCTGTTTGAGACTGTAATCTTGGAGTAACGGATACTATGTGGAGGTTCGGATGCCAGGATTGAAGACATCGTGCCTGATCCAGACCAAAAAGAGGCAAAGTCGTTGCGACGAAATATCGCTGACGATAACTAAAGCTCGACCATTCACCTGCAGCGGAGCCGCGATTCCATGACCAGCCTGTCACGCCTCGAAACAGACCAGCTCAAACGCCTGGAGGAGATGCGCAAGGCCTTCGACAAGCTGCGGGCGGAGCGGATCCGGGCAGAGGGCGAGGTCGAGCGCCTGATGCACGAGCTCGACGAGGCGCGCGCGTTTGCCAAGGCTGAGCTCGGCACCGACGACGAGGCGCAGATTCAAAGCCTCATCGAAGAGGCCCAGGCGCGAAACGCCAAGCTCGCTGAGGAGTTCGGTGTCGCCCTGCGCGAGGTCGAGACGCGCCTCAGGCAGCTTGGAGACGAGCGTTGATCCTGCCGTCCGCCACTCACGATGTCGCCAGTGCGGAAGCGCTGCTCGCGCGCCTCGAAGGGCGCCGCGACGCCATCCGCATGCGGGTCGAAGAGCTCACGCGGGAGATCGAGCTCGCCAAGGGTCGCCTGGCGGTCAAGGACGAGGTGGAGGCCTTCATCGAAGCGGTGCACGGCTCGGCGAGCCGCCGCAGCCTGTCCGCCTTCGAGACCCTGCTGACGGCCCTTGTGCAGGAGGTGCTGCCAGGGGAAAAGCCGGTGGCGCTGGAACTTTCAACGGAGCGGGGGCTGGCCTCCCTCGACATATGCGTGCGGCGCGCCGACGGCACGCTCGAAGACGTGCTGGAGGACAACGGTGGCGCTCTCACCAATGTGATCGGGATGGCGCTGCGCCTGATCGCCGTGGTCAAGGCGGATGTTGCCCGCTTCCTGGCGTTGGATGAAGCGGATTGCTGGATCGCGCCGGATCGCGTGTCGTCCTTCTACACGGTGCTCGAGGACGGCGCGGCGCGTCTGGGCGTGCAGTGCCTTGCCGTCTCGCATCATGACCTGTCGCAGTTCTCCGGCAAGTTCCATATCGCACGCATCACCGGCGAACCGGCCACCGGCGTCGAAGTGGTCTCCTCCGACACCGGCGCCCAATGGGATGATGGCCAGCCCGGTCTGCGCTTCATCCGCCTCGTCAATGTGCAGGCCTATAATGATGCGACGCTGCCTCTGAGCCCGGGGGTCAACGCGCTCATCGGGCCGAACAACCGTGGCAAGTCCACCTTCATCCGCGCCCTGCGCGCAGTGTTCTACGGTGAGGCACGCGACAGTCTTGTGCGCGCCGGCGCGAAATCCGCCTTGGTGGAGATCGGCGTCGCCGGGCAGCGTACGCTGCGCTTCACCCGCCAGCCCCGCCGTTCACCGGTCAACATCTGGTCGCTGCATGAGGCGGATGGCTCTCTCGTCGTGGAGCAGGGCATGCGCTACGAGACCGGCGGGCGCAATGTGCCGGATTGGGTAGCGGATCTCATCCGCATCCGTAAGGTCGAGGATCTCGACGTTCATGTCGCGCATCAGAAGTTTCCCGTGTTCCTGCTCGGCGAAACGCCGTCGCGACGCTCGGCGGTCCTCTCCATCGGGCAGGAGGCAGGCTATATCCGCGACATGCTCGTCATCCATCGCGAGCGCTGCCGCCGCGACAATGATCTCGCGCGGAACGGCGAGCGGGAGCTGATCGCGTTGGGCGAGACGCTCGACGGGCTCACCGAACTCGAGCAACTGAAGGGGAAGCTTTGCGCTGCGCGTCGTCAAGCGGAGCGTTTGACAATGGAAGCCGCCAAGCTCGAACGGCTGCAGAGCCATGCGGCGCAGCTTGCCACGTTCCGGCGGAGGCTGACGGCCGCGGAGGCGCGCGCCCGCATCACCGAGGCGCTTCCCCCAGCCGAGCAACTCGCCGATCTCATCCGTGCGGCCGAGCGTGCCCGCGAACGCGAGCGCATCGGGCGCCAGGTGCTGCAGCTGAGCCGTGATGTGACGCGCAGCAGAGCACGGATGAATGCGCTGCTCCAACTGCCGGAAGCCGTGCCGACCCTTGAAAACACCGCGTCGGCACAAAACATCCTGAAGCGAATGAACGACCTTCGTGCGGCTTCGCAGATTGCCAGAGGCCGTCTGGCGCAGGTCGATGAGGGGCTTAAATCCCTGCAGGCCGAGATGGCGCGCCTCGTCGAGGAGACCGGCGGTCTGTGCCCGACCTGCGGCTCGCCCGTAGAGCCTGAGACCCTGCTGAACCACCACACCCATTCATCTGCGCCCTCGGAGCGGCTCACCGCATGATCCTGACCGGAGATCGTCTTCCCCCCGTTTCCTGCAACGGCATTCTCGTCATCGGGGATCCGCATGTGGGCTCGCGGCGTCCAGGACGGCGCAAGGATGCGGTGTGGCCTCAGGCCGTTCTGGGCAAGCTGGAGCGCTGCGTTTCCATCGCGAATGAGCGGCAACTCGCCGTGGTGATCCTCGGCGATCTCTTCGACCGCCCGGTCGAGACCGACATGGCGCTCAAGAACCAGCTCATCCGCATCCTGAAGGGCTTCCGCCACCGGCCCATCGTCAATGTGGGCAATCACGACATTCAGCACACGACGCTCACCGACAGCGACTCGCTGGCGCTTCTCGGTCTCTGCGATGTGGTCGACGTGGTGGCCACATCCGCTCCCGTGGCCGATTTCCAGATCGGCACGAGGCGGGTCGGCGTCGGAATGACGCCCTACGGCCAGGCCATCCCGACCGATGCGCGCGGCTCCTTTTCCGGCGCCGACGTCCAAGCCTGGTTCACGCATCACGACATCGCCTTCGACGGCGGTTATCCTGGTGCCGTTCCGCCTTTTGCCGTCGAAGGCTGCGATGTCCTGATCAACGGGCACATCCACAAGACGCAGAAGTCCGTTCTTGCGGGGCGGACACGCTGGCTCAACCCCGGCAACATCACGCGCCAATCCGTCGACCTCATGGATCACGTGCCGCGCGCCTGGATCCTCGATGGCCATGGCGAACTGGAGGCGCAGGCGCTGCCTTTCGAGAGCAACGTCTTCGATCTTACGGGGCGCGTGGTCGATGCGGCCGACGAGGCGCTGGTGGCGCGGGAGGTGGAGAGCGCCTTCGTCACTCTGCTTCAGGCGGAGTCCTCGACCGAGCTCAAGCGCAGCGGTGACGGCTCGATCATCCGGGACGAGATCGAGGCCAAGTTCACAGCCGACAGCACCTCGGACGCGGTGCGTGCCATCGTGCGTTCCCTGCTCGGCGAGGCGGTGGAGCGCCACGCTGCGCAATCTTAAGCGGTGCGGGCAAGATCCGACGGAAGAGCGAACCGGTCCCGCCCGCAACGGGCAATTGCCCCGACAGCGCCGTTCACTGTAACGTTCCGCCCGCTTGAATTTGGAGGAGACGCAGCATGAACCGCTTAACGGGCGGGTGTCTGTGCGGCAGCGTCCGGATTGTGGCGTCGGGCCTCCCATACCGGGTCGGCCTTTGTCACTGTCTCGACTGCCGCAAGCATCATGGAGCCCTTTTTCACGCTTCTGCGATATTCCCT
Organism: Microvirga sp. jy35; assembly: GCF_056148915.1. Lineage (NCBI taxonomy): Bacteria > Pseudomonadati > Pseudomonadota > Alphaproteobacteria > Hyphomicrobiales > Methylobacteriaceae > Microvirga > Microvirga sp. jy35. Next base: position 6,139 of record NZ_JBWBEW010000022.1, read on the forward strand.
CGGGATGCGGTGACGATCGATGGTGAGACACGCGATTACGCCGGGCGATTCTTCTGTCCCCGTTGCGGGTCATCGGTTTTCGCTCGCACCGCAGACGAGATCGAGGTGAACCTGGGATCCCTGGATGCCCCTGACCAGCTGACGCCAACCTACGAACTTTGGACAATCCGTCGCGAGTCCTGGCTGCCCCCGTTTCCGCTCACGAGACGATACGACCGTGATCGTGATGCCACGAGCCGCCTTGAGGAGTAGGGCGCACAGACGGCAGGAGAGCGCGGTTGCGAGGTGACAGAGATGTGTGCCCTATCGCCTAGAACGTGAAAGGATCGGCGAAGGGCAGGCGGCGCCGGCGCACCTGCGTCTCGGGCAGAATCGGGCGGCTGGTGTCGACCGCAACCAGGCCCTCGCAGGCCAATGCCAGAACGGCCGCAACCCCATCCTGCGTGTTCATGACGGCGCTCGCGCAATCGACGAGCCGCATGGTGCCGACTTCGTCGAGCTGGTGCAGAATGCGCACCCGGTCGCCCGCCGTCACGGGCGTGCGCTTGCAGGCCATGATCAGGCGCATGGTGGTAAAGCGCGGCTCCGCCCGGATGCTGGCCGCCGTCTCGATTACGAAAGGGCGTCCATCGGCGGAGGTGATGCCGTGGATTGCAGCAGCGCGCAGGGAATGGTTTAGCAGGTCGTCGTCCGTCGCCACGTCAACCAGGTAGGCCGAGCCGTCGCGGACGATCTCGAAATCGGCCACATGCTCGACCATCTCGTCGCCGATGGCGAAGGTGGCAGGATCAGCCGGCGCGCACAGGGATTCCAGATCCGCGTCGAGTTCGCAGATCGCCAGGAAATCTGCAATCAGCGCGTTGCGCGTGAGCGGCGTGGTCGGGCGCTTGGCGGCCCGGCGGGTGCCGCCGCGGCGGGCGGGGCGTCGATCCGAAAGGTCGAGGATCGCTTGCGCGGACATCCGTTCCTCCAGGTTGGCGGTTGCGGCGAGCAGTCAGGTCGCCTCGGAAGCAGGGCGCCTCATAGTATCCTGACTGGTGAGAACATATATAGAACAAGTGAGTTATGGTCAAATCATGACGCCTGATCCGAACCCTTGAAGCATGCTCATGATTCGAAGGCTTGCGGGCAGAGGTTGAGACAAAATGGCACACCAGTTAAGTTATTGTTCGGACATGGATAATCGTCCCTCCTGCCTGCGTCAAAACTGGACCCGGAGGCCTAAATTTGGTATAGAACAAAAAACGAACACGCCTACTGCGGAAGACGATGCCGGGAAGAGCGTGAGCCGATGTACGGGCCTTATGAAAGTTAGGATCGAGGATGAATACGACCGACACGAAAATCTCTGAGGTGCTGGCCAAGTTTGGTGAGCCGATGGCCGGCAATGTCTGGCGGGTTCAGGGCACGGCCGTGATCTACCACAAGACGCTTGAGCGCATTGCAGCCCAGGCCAAGGTGGTCTTCGACGAGCCCAAGATCATTCGCGCCGAGCGCGACGAGGCGGTGATCCAAGTCACCGGCCGCATGGGCGAGCGTATCGAATGGTCGATCGGCGAGGCGCTGATCGGCGTGAACTACCGCGTCTCGGGCAAGCAGGCGGCCTATGTCTATGCCATGGCCGAGAAGAGGGCGAAGGATCGCGTGATCCTCAAGCTCATCGAACTGCACGGCTACGTGTACTCTGAGGAAGAGGCAGACGAGTTCAAGCAGGGCCGACCGGGCTTTGCCGATCCGCATGTGGAGATCGAGAAGACCGAGTCCCAGCCGCAGAAGGGTAGGGTCGAGGCCGCTGCCTCCGACGGCAAGGTCGAAGACGACCTGAAGGCGAAGATCAAGAAGGCCAAGACCATCAATGCGGTCACGGACCTGATGCTCCATGCCGATACGCAGAAGGTTCTCTCCGATCTGCCGGAGGGCATTCGCGACGAGATCCGCGACTACGCCAAGGCGCGGCTCGTGGAACTCGGCTGGCCAACCAAGAAGGCAGCCTAAATTTTGCTGCGATCATGGGCGAGACGGGGCAATGCCGTCTCGCCCTTTTTCATGTCTCGAGTGGCGTCCCGGCGCTTGTGGTCTCGCTGATCGATGCCGAAATCCTCCGCCTTGGCTGCCTCCGATCAGGAGGCGCTGTCCTTCTCAGAACATCTCGTCGGCTCCATCGAGCGGGTGACTTTTCACAACGATGAAACTGGCTTCTGCGTGCTGCGCGTGAAAGCGCGCGGGCACCGCAAGCCCATTGTCGTCGTGGGCCATGCTCCGTCGGTGGCCATCGGCGAGGTTGTCGAGGCGAATGGCGGCTGGCTGCATGACCGCAATCACGGGGTTCAGTTCCGCGCAAGCGAGCTGACAACCTCGGCGCCGACCACCGCGGAGGACCTGCAGCGCTTTCTCGGCTCCGGTCTCTTGAAAGGTGTCGGGCCTTCCCTTGCCCAGAGGCTGATCGCATCGTTCGGAGCGCGCATTCTCGACGTGATCGAGACGAAGCCGCATGAACTGACGCGCGTACATGGCATCGCGATGGCCAAGGCCCTGACCATCGGCGAGGCTTGGGCCGAGCACCGCGCGTTGAAGGATATCGCGGCTTTCCTCAATGCTCATGGCATCGGGGGTTTTCTGCTCACGCGAGTCTACCGCGCCTATGGCGTCGGCGCCATCGACATCGTCAAGGCCAATCCGTACCGGCTCGTCCTCGATATTCCAGGCTTCGAGTTCGCGCTCGCCGACCAGGTGGCGCTGCAGCTCGAGGTGGAACCCACTGCCGCGATCAGGCTTCAGGCCGGCCTCGCACATGTTCTCGCGGAAGCCGTGAAGGAAGGACATTCCGGCCTGCCGGCGAGCGAATTGCTGCGACAGGCCAGTCGCCTGCTCGACGTTCCCGACGCCGAACTAAAGCCCGTGCTCGATGCGCAATGTGCGGCAGGCCAGCTCGTAGCCGACGAACTCGACGGCCGCCGCAGCATCTTCCTGAAAGGCCTCTACGGCGCGGAACTCTTCATTGGGCAGCGCCTGAAGGAGATCGCGCAGGGGCTGCACCCCTGGAACGGGTTCGACAGCGAGTCCGTAATCGCTGAGGCCGAAGCCGCCATCGGCGTATCCTACTCGCCGAGTCAGCGCGAGGCGCTGGCCAAGGCCTTCCGGTCCAAGGTGCTCGTCGTCACCGGCGGGCCAGGCGTGGGCAAGACGACGCTGATCAGGACCCTGACCCATCTGTGCGCGCGGCATGAATTGACGATCGCTCTTTGCGCGCCGACCGGGCGGGCAGCGAAGCGGCTGTCGGAAAGCACGGGGTTTCCGGCCAAGACCGTCCACCGGCTGCTGGAGGCTTCCGAGGGCGGCTTCCGGCGCAATGCCAAGATGCCGCTCGACTGCAACCTCCTCGTGGTGGACGAGACCTCGATGCTCGACATCCGCCTGATGGCGGCTTTGCTGCGCGCGCTCCCGGATGAAGCGTCGCTCGTCCTCGTAGGCGACGTGGACCAGCTGCCCTCCATTGGTCCGGGACAGATCCTGTCCGACATCATCGCGTCAGACGCGATCCCTGTCGTGCATCTCAAGGAGGTGTTCCGGCAGGAGCGGGAGAGCCGCATCATCACCGTGGCCCATGCGATCAACCGCGGCCTCGTGCCCGACTTGGGACATCAGCCGGATTCCGACTTTTACTTCGTCGAGGCCGATACGCCGTCCGAGGCCATGGCCAAGATGACCATCCTGATCCGCGACCGAATCCCGCGGCGGTTCGGGCTCGATCCGGTGCGGGACGTGCAGGTGCTGTGCGCCATGAATCGCGGGCGCCTCGGCACGCATATGCTGAACGGGGAACTGCAGCAGCTCTTCAATCCTCCCGGGCTTGAGAGCCTGCACCGGGCTGGCTGGGGCTACGGGCCCGGCGACAAGGTCATGCAGGTTCGCAACGATTACGAGCGCGACGTCTATAACGGCGAGGTTGGCATCGTACGCGAGGTGCGCCGCGATCACGGCGAACTCACCGTCGCTTTCGACGACAGGCTGGTCGTCTATTCACTCCAGGAGCTCGACGAGCTGGCTCTGGCCTACGCCGTAACGATCCACAAGGCGCAAGGCTCCGAGTACCCGGCCGTGGTCATCCCGGTCGCCCTTCAGCAGGCCTCGATGCTGCGGCGCAAGCTTCTCTATACGGGGGTGACGCGGGCAAGCCGTCTGGTGATCCTCGTCGGCAGCCGCGCCGCCCTCATCCAGGCCGTAGCCTCCGAGGAGGAGCCGCGCCTCTCACGGCTCAGGAACTGGCTTCAGGGGTGATCCCTTCCGCGGAAGTCCAAAGCGCTCTATATCTGCACCTGCAGAGGCGTTCTCTGGAGAAGAGCATGAGCACGGAGACCGAACACACCGATCGGCAGGAGCAGCGGGCGCGCGTCGGTCTCGTTGCGGCAGCGGTTCTGTGCCTGGTGGTCTCCGGCGGAATTCTGTGGTGGCGCTATGGCGGCGCCGTGTTCAACGATCTGGTGACCTCCACCCTGGCCTGGTGCTTCTGAAACAGCCCGGCCCGCGAAGTGCGGGCAAGACCGTGGCTCGTCTTGTTCCAGCGGAACGGCGCAATGGCCAGTTCCCATAAACCTCTCCAAGCCGCGAAGCTGACGAGCCCGTAATAGAGCGGCAGCAGGAGAACCCAGGGCATGAGGCGCCAGAGCCTGCGCCGGTGCAGGGCCACGCAGGCGGGCATGACAATCGAGAGTGCGCCGGACAGGAAAAGCGTCAGGGCATAGGCTTTGAATGCCGTCGGCCAGCCCAGACCGAGAACCTGTTCTGGCCCCGCAAGCCATGATGCCACATAGAGCCCGGTGAACAGCGGGTAGACGAGAGCGCTGAGCACGGTTCCCCAGGTCAAGGCAAGAGCGCCGGAGAAGCGCCAGAGTCCGAGTTGGCGCAGCGTGGTAAAGGGCCTGCGGGTATGGCCCGTGGCGGTCTGTACGTAGCCTTTCATCCATCGCGTCCGCTGCCGCATCCAGAGCCCCAGCTTGCCCGGCGCCTCCTCGAGGGTGGAGGAGGGGAGATCCCTCACCTCAAAGCCAAGCCGCGCCAGGCGGATGCCGAGGTCGGCGTCCTCGGTGACGTTCCAGGCGTCCCAGCCATAGACCTTCCGCAGCACGGAGGTGCGGAAATGGTTCGAGGTGCCGCCCAGGGTGATGGGGCTGCCGATGTCCGCCAGCCCAGGATTGAGCACATCGAACAGGGCCGCGTATTCGATGGTGAAGAGGCGCGTGAGCCAGGTGTCGTCGGTATTGTCGATGGTCAGTCGCGCCTGCAGGCAGGCGACGCGCGGTGGCGCCTCGGCAAAATGCGACACCGCCAGGCGCAGCTGTCCCGGATCGGGCACATCCTCGGCATCGTAGATCACGGTATAGAGGCCCCGCGCCAAGGGGAGAGCCACATTGAGCGCACGAGGTTTGGTGCGCGGCTTGCCCGCAGGGGCGATCAGGATTTGGACGTTGCCCGGAACACCGATGGAGCGAAGAGCCTCCGGCGTCTCCTGATCATCGGCTTCGAGCACGAGCTTGATGTCGAGCTTGGCGGCCGGATAGTCGAGCCTTGCCAGGGCATCGAGAAAGCCCGCGATGACGCGCTGTTCCCGGTAGAGGGCTGCAATCACCGTATAGACCGGCAGGTCTGCGTCGGCGATGCGCGAGGGCTGGGCAGAGGGCTCGATCCGATTGCCCAGGAATGCCGTCGCGATCCGGAGCACGATCATGCCGAGAAACACAGGACCCATGGCTGCGCCCAGAGCCCCCACGGTCAGCCCAGGAGCATGGCCGAGACCGAACGTGACGAGTGTGAGAACAGCGAAGAGGAAGGCGATCTGCCCATAGCTGATATCGAGCGCAAGGAGGGGAGTCCTTTCGATCAAATCGTAAGCTGCCTTGCGTGCGATCAGCCGAGCCTGAGACCGGAACACGGCTTCTCTCAGCCGGGAGGGCGTAGTGATGGCCAGCGGTCGGACGAAGGCGCGGGTCTTGAGAAGATGGGTGAGGGCGGCTCCATGGGGCGCCGCCACGAACCTGACTTCCGTTCCTGTCAGAGGTGCCAAGCCTGCCACAATGCTGTCTGGATAGCGGACGTTCGGTGAAAGGCGCGGGGCTGCAACGAACGCCAGGCCGAGCTCGGCCGCGAGAGCCCGGTAGAAGTCATCCTCCGGGATCAATCCCTCCCTGACGAGGAACTCATCGGCCGGCACGCCGGCCATCTGGGCGAAGATGGCGGCGTCCCGCAGGGTCTCGGGCGCATGACCATGCCGGGCCAGAAATCCGATCTCGATCGGCAGCGCTGTTGACTGTGGAGCCCTGTCCGCTAGACCCTGCCTCATGAGCATCGGGTGCTTTCCCTGGGCATTCCTGAGCAGCGCATAGGCAAGAGCAAGAGAATGTCGCCTCGATGGTTCTAAATATCATTACATTGGTCGCCTGCCTTTCCCGCAAGATCAAGCCCCTTGGGTGGACCGGGATGATCCTGCCCCTGGTTCTGGCGCTCACGGCCGGTGCGGCTCAGGCCCAAGGGGTGACCATCCCGAATTTCTGGGACCCCAGAACGCAGCTTGAACGACCGGAACTGCCGGCCACACGCACGATCCGCTTCTTGGTCGACGACGATTTCCCCCCGCTCCATTTCCCGGGCCTCGATGGCAACCCGACCGGCCTGTCGGTGGAGCTCGCCCGGGCTGCCTGCGAACGCCTCGTCCTGACCTGTACGGTTCAGGTGCGCCGCTTCGACATGCTTCTGAATGCCCTGAGCGAGAAGCAGGGCGATGTGGTGGCGGCAGCCATTCCCATCACGGCGGATCTGCGCCAGCGCTTTGCCGTGACCGGACCCTACTTCAAGATCCCGGCCCGTTTTGCCGTGCGAAGGGACAAGAGCCTGCCGGCACCCGACGCGAAGGCGCTGCAGGGCAAGACCATGGGCGTGGTCGGCGGCACGGCTCATGAGGCTTATGCAAGGACTTTCATGGGAGGAGCCTCCCTCAAGCCCTATCCGGAACTGGCGGCGGCCCAGACCGCCCTGAAGGCCGGTGAGATCGATTACCTGTTCGCTGATGGCCTCGGACTGGCTCTATGGATCGGCGGCGAGGAGGCGGCGGGATGCTGCGACTTCTCGGGCGGACCCTACCTGGAGAGCCGCTTCTTCGGCGAAGGCATCGGCTTCATCGCCCGCACCGAGGACGAGGCCTTGCGGCGGGCCCTCGACTTCGCCCTCCAGCAACTCTGGCGCGAGGGCAAATACGCCGAGCTCTACCTGCGCTTCTTTCCGGTGAGCCCTTATTGAGGACCCGCGGGACAAGAGCAGCCGGATTCATGCCGGATTGACCCTCGGGGTCTGATCCGCAGGATGCGCTCCTTGGGTAAAGGCGCATCGGATGGGTCCCAAAAGTGCATTCCACTTTTGGGTTCGATGCTCTAGTGTGCCGCGCTTCTGAAAGCATTTTCCGTTAAGCACCAGGCCCATGTCCCGATCCCTGTCCCTCGATCCTGCCCTGATTGAAGCCGCCCAGACCGCCACCGCTTGGCCTTTCGAGGAGGCCCGCAAGCTTGTCGAGCGACTCAAGAAAACGGGCAAGACGGAGGCCCTGTTCGAGACGGGCTACGGTCCCTCGGGCCTGCCGCATATCGGCACCTTCGGCGAGGTGGCCCGCACCAGCATGGTGCGGCATGCCTTCCGGGTGCTGACCGGCGACAGCATTCCGACCCGCCTCGTCGCGTTCTCGGACGACATGGACGGCCTGCGCAAGGTGCCGGACAACATCCCCAACAAGGAGATGGTGGCAGCCTCCCTCGGGAAGCCCCTGACCCTGGTGCCGGACCCGTTCGGAACCCATGAGAGCTTCGCGCACAACAACAATGCGCGCCTGCGCGAATTCCTCGATGCCTTCGGCTTCGACTATGAATTCATGTCCGCGACCGAGTGCTACAAGGCCGGTCGTTTCGACAAGACGCTGCTCACCGTGCTCGAGCGCTACGATGCGGTGATGGCGATCATGCTGCCGTCCCTGCGCGAGGAGCGCCGGCAATCCTACTCGCCTTTCCTGCCGATTCATCCGAAGACAGGCATCGTGATGCAGGTGCCCATCGACGAGCGCAAGCTCGATGCCGGCACCATCGTGTGGCGCGATCCTGAGACGGGCGAGCGCTTCGAGACACCGGTGACCGGTGGTCATGCCAAGCTGCAATGGAAGCCCGATTGGGCCATGCGCTGGGTGGCGCTCGGCGTCGATTACGAGATGGCCGGCAAGGATCTGATCGACAGCGTGAAGCTCTCGGGCGAGATCGCCAAGGCCATCGGCGGCCTGCCGCCGGAGGGCTTCAACTACGAGCTCTTCCTCGACGACAGGGGTCAGAAGATCTCGAAGTCGAAGGGCAATGGCCTGACCATCGACGAGTGGCTCACCTACGGCACGCCGGACAGCCTGAGGCTGTTCATGTTCAACAAGCCGCGCGAGGCGAAGAAGCTCTATTTCGACGTGATCCCGCGGCAGGTGGACGACTATCTGACCTTCCTGGAGAAGTATCCGGCGCAGGATTCCAAGGCGCGCCTGATGAACCCGGTCTGGCATCTGCACGCGGGGGCGCCGCCGGCGCCCGAGCTGGTATCGTCGGAGGGCTCCAACCAGCCGGGCACGACGATCTCCTTCTCCATGCTGCTCAACCTCGTGGCCGTGGCGAATTCCGAGGATCCGTCGGTGCTCTGGGGCTTCATCCGCCGCTATGCGCCGGGCGTGTCGCCGGAGACCCACCCGCGCCTCGACAGCCTCGTCAAACGCGCCGTGCGCTACTTCGAGGATTTCGTGAAGCCGCAGAAGACCTACCGCCTGGCGGACGAGGTCGAAGCCGCATCGCTTCGGCGTCTCGACGAGGTGCTCGGATCCTTCGAGTCAGGGGAGCGTCCGGCAACGGCGGAGGCGATCCAGGACGAGATCTACAATGTCGGCCGCGCCGAGCCGCGCTACCAGGACTTCAAGGCCAAGGGTGCCACACCCGAACGCCCGGGCGTGTCCATCGAGTGGTTCAATACGATCTATCAGGTGTTGCTTGGGGAGCCGCGCGGTCCGCGCTTCGGTTCCTTCGTGGCTCTTTACGGCGTGAAGGAGACGCGGGCGCTGATCCGGAAAGCGATCAACGGCGACCTCGTGCGCGAGCACGAGGCCTTTCTGAGGCAGCGCGCGGCTTGAACCTTACTGCCGCGCCCACATGATCCGGGCAGACCAGGCGATATCCTCGGTGGGGATCACATGATCCTCCTGGTCCTTCGCAAGAGAGGTCATCTCAAGGGTCTTGGCCGAGCGGCGCTTGAGCTCCTTGGCCAGGATCTGTCCGTTCGTGGTGCACACCACGATCCGGTCTCCCTTGCGGGTGCTGGCGGTGGGCGAGACGATGAGCACGTCTCCATCCCGGTAGAGCGGTGCCAGAGTGTCGCCGGTGACCTCGAGGGCAAAAACCCTCTCCTGGCCGAAGTCGGGGAATTCGAGTTCGTCCCAGCCGGAGCCTTCCGCGGGGGTGCCGTCCTCGTTGAGGATTTTCGCCGAGGCTGCTTCCTCCATGCCGATCAGAGGGATCATGGAACGGCGCAGGGAGCCGGTGGGTTCGACGAGGCGCAGGAAATCCTCGAGGGTCGCCCCGGTCGCCTTCAGGATCTTCGAAATCGATTCCGTCGATGGCCATCGTTCCCGGCCCTCGGGGCTGACGCGTTTCGACCGGTTGAAGCTTGTTGCATCGAGACCGGCCTTGCGGGCGAGGCCCGAAGCGGTCATGCCATGACGTGATGCCAACGCATCGATAGCAGCCCAAACGCGTTCGTGGGACAACATCGCAAAAAACCTTCGCTAGAAGCGAATGAACTGAAAGCGAACCTATAAATAGGAATTTAGATTGTTCTAAGGCATAGACAACGGGCTCCTGCCTCTTGAGACAATATGTCTAATCAGGGTTGCTCCTGAAGCGACGCACGATTAAGCGGTTTTTCATGCGCATTATCTACAAAATCTGCCCGGCATTGCTCTGGCGTGAGGCCGAAAAGGCCGGTTTCTTCGCGGGAGCGCCCATCGACATCCAAGATGGGTACCTCCACTTTTCAGATGCCGATCAGGTCCGAGAGACGGCCGTCAGACACTTTGCCGGCCAAAGCGATCTCCTGCTGATCGCCATCGATGGCGACTCACTCGGCGAGGCTCTGCGGTATGAGCCGTCCCGTGGCGGAGATCTCTTCCCCCATCTCTACGCTCACCTGCCTTTATCATCTGTCCAATGGGTGAAGCCGCTGCCGCTCGGCGCGGACGGCCATCACGTCTTTCCGGATCTTCACGCATGATCGGCGCGCTGTTTTCCCTTGCGAAGCCGGCGCTGCATGCGCTCGATGCCGAGACCGCGCATCAGCTGACGATCAGGGGGCTTTCGCTGATGCCGCTGATGCCGGCCCCTGCCGACGATCCCGGCCTTTCCGTCAATGTGTTCGGCAAAACCTTTCCCAACCCAGTCGGGCTTGCACCCGGTTTCGACAAGCAATGCGAAGTGCCGGATCAGCTTCTCGGTCTCGGGTTCGGTTTCGTCGAGCTCGGGGGCGTGGTGCCGAAACCGCAAGCGGGCAATCCGCGTCCGCGCGTCTTCCGGCTCACCCGCGACGAAGCGGTGATCAACCGCTTCGGGCTCAACAGCGACGGGCTTGATGCCGCATGCCGGCGCCTTGCGCAGCGCCGGGGCCGTCCCGGCATCGTCGGCGTCAACATCGGGGCGAACAAGGATTCCGTCGACCGCAGTGCCGATTACGTGCAGTGCATTCAGCGCCTGTGCGGGCTTGCCGATTTCCTGACCATCAACGTGTCCTCGCCCAATACGCCGGGCCTGCGCGACCTGCAGGGCGAGGCGTTTCTCGACGATCTTCTCGCCCGCAGCATCGAGGCACGGGACAGAAGCGAACAGGGCAGACGCAAGACGATCATGCTCCTGAAGATCGCGCCCGACATCTCGCTCGACACCCTCGATGCCATCGTGGCTACGTCGCTCAAGCGCGGAATCGACGGGCTCACCGTTTCCAATACCACGATCGCCCGGCCCGACAGCCTGAAGGAAAAGGCCTTGGCTTCGGAGACTGGAGGTCTTTCGGGCAGGCCCTTGTTCGTGCCCTCCACGAAGCTCCTCGCCGAGACCTTCCTGCGCGTGGAGCGCAAGATCCCGCTCATCGGGGTCGGCGGCGTCGATTCCGCAGAGGCCGCCTGGGCGAAGATCCGCGCAGGTGCCAGTCTGGTGCAGTTCTACTCGGCGATGGTCTACAAGGGGCCGAGCCTCGTCGGCGACATCAAGAGCGGTCTGGTGCAGACACTTGCGCGCGAAAAGACATCGCTGGCGCAGGCGATCGGCCGGGACGCGCCAGCGATGGCCAGGGGAGAGTTCTGAAGTCCGGGTTTATCCCAGACTGGCGAAGGTCTTCCTTGCCAGTCTGGGATAGAGGATGAACTGGCCCAGGCCTCTCGCGCTCAGGAAGACGAGAAGCGCAATCCAGAGAGCCGTGTTGCCGAGACTGCCGGCGGCGAGAAGGATGCCGGCATAGACCACGAAGGCGATGACCATCAGGTCGCGCATGGACCGGGTCCATGTCGCTCCCGTGTAGATGCCGTCGAAAGCGAAGGCCGCAGCGCCGAAGAATGGTGTCAGGGCTGCGAAGACGAGATAATCCCGCGCATAAGTCCGCACCTCCGCGTTGGTGGACACGAAGTCGATGAACGGCCCGCCGCCGACAAGGAAGAGGGCGGAGACCGCCAGCCCGAAGCCGAGGCTCCATCCAAGGCTTAAACGGATAGCCCGGCGGAAGCCGCGCTCGTCGCGGGCGCCGATGCTCTGCCCGCACAGGGTCTCGGCCGCGGTGGCAAAGCCGTCGAGAAAATAGCCACCGATCAGGAACATGTTGTAGAGCACCGCATTCGCCGCGAGCGTCACGTCGCCGGAGCGCGCCCCCATGGCGCTGAAGATCGAAAACGCCAGGATCAGCGCCACGTTGCGGATCATGATGTCCCGGTTCATGGCGAGCGTCTGCAGCATCGCCGCCCGGTTCAGCACCTCCGGCCAGGTGACGGCGAACGGGTTAGAGCCGAGACGCCGCAGCACCACGATGCCAAGGCCTGCGCCCAGCACCTCGGCCAGCGCCGTGCCGACGGCCGCACCCGCGATGCCGAGGTCGAGGCCCAGCACCAGCGCCATGGTCAGCACGATGTTGGCCACGTTGATCGCCACCTGCAGCAGCAGGCCGAGATCCGTGCGTCCGCGTCCCAGCGTGGAGCCCAGGATGACGTAGTTCGCCAGGGTGAAGGGCGCCGCCCAGATGCGGATGAAGAAATAAGTCGAGAGCGCCTCGGTCACCGCCTCGCTCGCGCCCGCCATGGAAAAGGCGAAAGCCGCAATCGGCCATTGCAGCAGGATCAGCAGGAGACCCGTGACCGCCGCCACCAGAAATGCGCGGGCGAGCGTCACGTCGACTTCGTGCCGGTTGCCGGCGCCCGTCGCCTGGGCCGTGAGGCCGGCGGTCGCCATGCGCAGCGATCCGAAGCTCCAGAACACGAAGTCGAAGATGACGGCGCCGAGCGCCACCGCGCCGAGGAGATGCGCCTCACCGAGCCGCCCGATCACTGTCGCGTCGACGAGCCCCAGAAGGGGTGTCGTCACATGCGACAGGGTCATCGGCAGGGCGAGCGCCAGGATGCGCCAGTGGGAGATCTCCAGCCGCTGTGCTGTCGATGCGCCGTCCATGGCGGGGCTCAGCGCCGGCTGCCGAACAGGCGGGAGATGAGCCAGAGCGGGACCACGATGACGGCACCGTAGAGGATCCAGAGCCCTACCTCCTGCACGGTCTCGAAGCTGAGATCGAGAACCGAGGCGATCCAGTTGAACAGGCCCTCGATCAGACCGATGGGCGTGATGCCCAGAAAGGCCAGGAAGGCACCGACGAGGAGCGACAGGAAGATCAGCTTCGCCAGCACCGAGCCGGGAGAGCCGCCGAGAAAACGGTTCAGATTGGACATGCTTCTCATCTCGTCAGAAAGCGTAATGGACCTTGAGCTTTGCGTGTGCTTCATCGCAGGGGCCGGCGATGAACGCAACCCAACCCGAGTTCCGCATGATCGACCCCGCTCTTTTCGATCCCTCCGCCATCGGCGAGGAGATCCGTGCCCAGAATGCCGATATCGTGGCGAGGCTCTCGCCGCTTGGCCGCTACTGGGAGGCGCCTCCTGCTCTGATCCGAGAGAATCGCCGTAAGGGCAAGGGGGCCTTCCCGCTGATGCCCCTGAGCAGCAGGGCAAAGGTCATCACCATCGACGGGCCGGGCGGGCCGCTTCCGCTGCGGATCATCGCCCCGGAGAACCCGCGCGGGGTCTATCTCCACATCCACGGCGGCGGATGGACCATCGGCACCGCCGACGAGCAGGACCCCTGGCTCGACCGCCTGGCCGACAAATGCGGCCTGGCAGTGGTGTCGGTGGAGTATCGGCTTGCGCCCGAACACCCTTTTCCGGCCGGTCCCGACGATTGCGAGGCGGCCGCCCTCTGGCTGATCCGCGAGGCGCAAGAGCGCTTCGGCACCTCGCGCCTGTTCATCGGCGGCGAGTCCGCCGGCGCGCATCTTTCGGCCCTGGTCCTGCTGCGCCTGCGCGACAGGCACGGCCTCAATCCCTTCAGGGGCGCAAACCTCTTCGCCGGCTGCTACGACGTCAGCCTGACCCCGAGCGCGGCCAACTGGGGCGACGAACCGCTCATCCTGAACACCCCCGGGGTCAAGGTTTTCGCCGACAACTTCTGCGGCCGGGATCTCGACCGGCGCGATCCGGCGGTCTCGCCGCTTTATGCCGATCTGAAGGGGCTGCCGCCCGCACTGTTCTCGGTGGGCACCCGCGACCTGCTCCTCGACGACACCCTCTTCATGGCATCCCGCTGGGTTGCGGCCGGCAGCAAGGCGGACCTCGCCCTCTGGCCGGGCGGCAGCCACGTGTTCATCCGCTTCGACAGCGCGCTCGCCGAGCAGGCCCTGTCGCGGATCGACGCTTTTATCGAGGGGCTCTAATCCGCTCCGGCCGGGGAGGGGCGCTGGGTCACGCCGATCTTGGACGCGGCGATGACCGCCTGCGTGCGGCTGTCGACCCCGAGCTTGTCGAGGATCGCCGAGACGTGGGCCTTCACGGTGGCCTCCGAGACCCCGAGCTCGTAGGCGATCTGCTTGTTGAGCAGGCCCTCGGACAGCATGGTCAGCACGCGCACCTGCTGCGGTGTCAGCGTGCCGAGACGGCGCACGAGATCGGCGGTCTCCGCGTCCTCGGCGGCCGAGAGGTCCACGTCTGGCGGTGTCCAGGTGTCGCCCGCCAGCACCGCCTGGATGGCGCCGCCGATGCTGTCGATGTCGATGGATTTGGGGATGAACCCAGAGGCGCCGAAATCCATGGCCCGGCGGATCACGGTCGGTTCTTCCGTTGCGGAAACGATCACCACGGGCAGCTCGGGATACTGCGCCCTGAGGGACATCAGGCCGGAAAAGCCCTGGACGCCCGGCATGGTCAGGTCGAGCAGGATCAGGTCGACGTCGCGTTCCTGGGAGAGGGTGGCGTTCAGGTCATCCATGCCGCTCGCTTCCATCACGCGGGCTCCGGGCATGATGGAGGAAACGGCCTGCCTCAGCGCACCGCGAAACAGCGGATGGTCATCGGCAATGATGATCGTGGTGGACTGACTTTGCACGTGTGCCTACTCCCACGAGACGCTTGCCCTGTGCCCTAGAGCATCGTGCGGAAAAGTGGACCCGGTTTTCCGCAGGAACGATGCTCTTATCCAAAGATAAAGCATCGGATCGATCCCAAAAGTGCAAGTCCACTTTTGGGTCCGATGCTTTAGCCGCATCCCTGATGGAATGGCAAGGCGGCAAACGCTTTTCTCGGTTATTCTACGGGAAACTACGGAGGCGTCACATCCAATCATGTGGATTACGCCCCGATCAGATGCACGATCAGGTCGCGGGCATGCGGCCGGTCCCGATGCTCGGCCAGATAAACCCCCTGCCAGGTGCCTAAGACCATCTGGCCGTCTATGACGGGAATGCTCAAGGATACCTCGGACAGCATGGTCCTGATATGGGCCGGCATGTCGTCCGGTCCTTCCGCAGCGTGAACGTAGCCGGCATCTCGGGGCGCCAGGCGGTCGAGGGCGGTGAGCAGATCCCGGCGCACGTCCGGATCGGCGTTCTCCTGAATGAGCAGCGAGGCCGAGGTGTGGCGGCAGAAGACGGTCAGGAGGCCGTTCAGAACCCCGGTGCCGAACACCCAGCGCGACAGGGCCTCCGTGATCTCGATGAAGCCCTGGCCGTCGGTCTCCACCACGAGCCGGCCGTTCACCTGCTGGGTCACGCTCGCCTCGGACAGGGTTTCTACCTCGAGCATCGTCACGCCTCCTGATCCTTCAACGGATGAACCTCCTGTTCGCCCCGCTCCAGGATCTTCTCCAAGGTCTCGATCCGGTCGGCCTCGGCTGCGGGCTTGTCCCAGCGGATGCGGTTGATGCGGGGAAAACGCATGGCCACGCCGGATTTGTGCCGGGTCGAGCGCTGCAGGCCCTCGAAGGCCACCTCCAGCACGAGACCCTTGTCCTTGCCGTATTCCACCTCCCTGACCGGGCCGAAGCGCTTGACCGTGTGGTTGCGGACAAAGCGGTCGAGCTTCACCAGCTCCTCGTCGGTGAAGCCGTGATAGGCCTTGCCCACCGGCACCAGCTCCTCGCCGTTCGGGCCGTCGCGCCAGACGCCGAAGGTGTAGTCGGAATAGAACGACGAGCGCTTTCCGTGCCCGCGCTGGCCGTACATCATCACGGCGTCGACCAGATAGGGATCGCGCTTCCACTTGTACCAATAGCCCTTGGGCCGGCCGGGGAGATAGGGGCTGCTGGCCCGCTTGATCATGCAGCCCTCGATGGCATCCGCATCGGGTCCGGCCCCGACGGAAGCCGGGTCGGCGCGGGCGGCGGCAAGCTCCTCCCAGGTCTCGAAGGGCACCATGGGCGAGAGGTCGATGCGCGGGTCATCGAGCCGGGCGACGAGGGCCTCCAGGCGCCGGCGCCGCTCGGCGAAGGGCAGGGCGCGCAGGTCCTCCTCGCCCTCGAACAGGATGTCGTAGACGCGCAGGTGAGCAGGAAACTCGGCGATGAGCTTCGGGGTCGCGGCCTTCCGGTTCAGGCGCTGCTGCAGCACGTTGAAGGTCTGCACCCGTCCTTCGCGCACGATCAGCAGCTCGCCGTCGATGGCGCCCTCGAAATCGAGCGCCTCCACGAGGTCGGGAAAGGCGCGGGACACGTCCTCGCCGGTACGGGAATAGATCCGCCGCACCGGGCGCCCGTCGCCGCCATGGCCCGCGGCGGCCTGGAGGCGGATGCCGTCCCATTTCCACTCGGCCAGGAAATCGCCAGCCTCGAGCTTCGCAAAGTCCTCGTCCTCCAGGGGATGCGAGAGCATCGACGGGCGGAACGGGGCGGGGTTGCCGGATTCCGGCTTCTCGCCCCGGCCTTCGACCCAGGCGAAGAGATCCTCGTAAGGCGCCTCAAGCCCGTGCCAGACCAGCTCGACCTCGTCGGGCTCGATCTGCCCGAACTGGGCGACCGCGGTCTTGGCCAGACGGGCCGAGACGCCGACCCGCAGCTCCCGGGTGATCAGCTTGATCAGCGCCCAGCGCCCGGTCTCGTCCAGCGCATCCATCCACCCGGCGACCCGGGCGGGCAGGTCGCTCTTGCTCGTGGTCGCCAGCGTTTCGATCACCTCGGTGAGGGTCGGGACATGGGGCGGCGGGTTGTTGTGGCCGATGGTGGGTGTGCCGTCGGCTGGCGCCACGCTTTCATGGCCCGGCGCGGGCCAGATCAGGGCCACCGTCTCGGCGAGGTCGCCCACATAGTGATAGGACATCCGGAACAGCTCCGGATCGGTCCGCTCCTCCACGAGGCCGCGGATCAGGCCGGGCTTGGCCTCCTTGAACATGAGCGCGCCGGTCATGGCGGCGAGCGCATAGCCCCGGTCCGGATCCGGGGTATGGCGGAAATAATCCGTGAGCAGCCGCAGCTTCGCGTTGCGGCGCGGCTCGTAGCCCAGTCGGTCGAGGAGGGCGGCGAAGCGGTTCATGGGGCGCCTCCCGTTTCCGGCGAGGCTGCGGAGGCTTCCTCCGCCTCGCCCTCGTCGCCATAGCCCAGCATGTGCAGGGGCCGCGCCTTGATGCCATGGGTGGTGCACCAGTGGACCAGGGCGTCCTCCTGCCCGTGCGTGACCCAGACCTCGCCGGCGCCGGTCTCCTGAATCGTGCGGCAGAGGTCGTCCCAGTCGGAATGGTCGGAGATCACCAGGGGCAGCTCCACGCCCTTCTGGCGGGCCCGCGCCCGCACCCGCATCCAGCCGGAGGCGAAACAGGTGACCGGATCGGGAAAGCGGCGGGACCACAGGTCCTGGATGGAGGAGGGCGGGCAGATCACGATGGCCCCGGCAAGCTTGGGCCGCTCGGCGGCCACGACCTTCGGCGTCTCGCCTAGGGGAATGCCTTCGGACTTGTAGAGTTCGGTCAGGCGCTCCATGGCCCCGTGAAGATGGATCGGCCGGTCGTAGCCCTCCTCGCGCAGGAGCGCCATGACCCGCTGTGCCTTGCCGAGCGCATAGGTGCCGACGATATGGGCGCGCTCGGGAAAGAGAGCGACGGAGTCGAGGAGCTTGCGCACCTCCGCCCGCGTGTCCGGATGGCGGAAAACGGGCAGGCCGAACGTCGCCTCGGTGATGAAGACATCGCAGGGCACCACCTCGTAGGCTAAGCAGGTCGGGTCCTCCGCCCGCTTGTAGTCCCCCGACACCACGATCCTTGTACCGCCGGCCTCGATGGCGATTTGCGCCGAGCCCAGCACGTGGCCGGCAGGGGAAAAGCGCACGGTCACGTCCCCGACGCGCAGGCTTTCCCTCAAAGGGGCCTCCTGCGTCGAGCCGGCGAAGTCCTCGCCGTAGCGCACCCCCATGATGCGCAGGGTTTCCCGGGTCGCCATGACGGATCGGTGCCCCGAGCGCGCATGATCCGAGTGGCCATGGGTGATCAGCGCCCGCTTCACGGGCCTGACCGGATCGATGTGGAAGTCGCCAAGGGGGCAGTAGAGCCCCTGCGGGGTCTGGGTGAGGATGTCGGTGAAACGCAGCGCCATGGTGGGAATATAGGGTCCGGCTTGGTGATGTCAGGCCAAGGGATAACGCCGAGCCAGCGCCTTCGGGCCCGCAGCCTGAGCTGCGAGCCTTCAGGGTGATCGAGGGTGGCGTGTCGCGCAGCCCGGCTCGATGATGTGTGGTGTAAGTGAGAGCCAAGCTGCTCGTCACGCGCGGTTCTTTTCAGGTAGACCTGACGAAGCCAGAATCGACCTCCCGCGAGCACAGGGTTGCGAGACCTGCGGCGGGACCGCTCCTTGCCCCGTTCCTGCGACGCCTCGCGAGCGCGCCCCTCGTCGGGCGAGGATGGGCAATGATATAGCTGAGCTTAGCAGAACTGTCAAGAACAAAGTGAGAACGTTACACCGCTCCCCTCTCTCCTCCGTCCTCATCCTGAGGAGGTCGCTTAAGCGACCGTCTCGAAGGATTGTCCAGAGAGCCCTGGAACCTCCTTCGAGACGCAGCCTCACGGCTGCTCCTCAGGATGAGGTCAGAGTGTGTGAAGACACAGATCCCCGGGACGAGCCCGGGGATGACGTGGAGGGTGGCAGTGGGGGTGTCATTCCCTGCTGGAGCGCAGCACCATGGATCCTCTTCCCGGCCTCGCGGCTGCCGGGGATGCCAGGGGAGGAGCGTCAAGCGGAACACGCCATTGACAGCCCTTCCACTCTCCCGCATCCACAAGCCATGCCACCGTCCTCGACCGCCCGCTCCACCGGCGATTTTCGTGCCGACCGCCGCTACGAATATGCCCGCGCGGCCTTCGGCGAGCGCGATTTCGAGGCTGCCGCCGATCTCGCCCGGCAGGTGCTGGAGCTCGCACCGGATTTCCCCGCCGCTCATGCCATGCTGGGGCGCTCGCTGGCCGAGCTGGGGGCGCGCGAGGAGGCGGTGGATGCCCTGCGCCAGGCTCTTGCTCTTGAGCCTGTCGATGAACTGGGCGTGCGCCTCGATCTCGCAAGGCTTGAGGCGCTTCCACCCGACGAGGCGATCACGGACGGCTATGTGCGGGCGCTCTTCGACGATTACGCGCCGAAATTCGACCAGCACCTGACCAAGAGCCTCGCCTATCGCGGGCCGGAGCTGATCGCCGATGCGCTTCGCCGCGCCTGCTCCGAGCGAGGCCGGGAGTACCGCTTCGGCCCGACCCTCGATCTGGGCTGCGGCACGGGGCTGATGGCGCAGGCGCTCGAGGGGCTGTGCTCCTCCATGGAAGGCGTGGACCTCTCCCCCGGCATGCTGGAAAAAGCTGGCAAGACGGGGCTCTACGATGCTCTCCACGAAGGTGAGCTCGTGTCGTTTCTCTCGCGCCGTACCGGTGAAGAGGCGGACCTCGTTGTGGCGGCCGACGTGTTCGTCTACATGGCGGCGCTCGATTCGGCGTTCCGCGAGGCGCACCGGGTATTGAAGCGCCAAGGGCTCTTCGCCTTCACGGTGCAGGCGCATGGGGGCGAAGGCTTCCTCCTGGGCGAGGACGCGCGCTACGCCCACAGCGAGACTTACGTGCGTGGGCTCGCGGAGGCGGCGGGCTTTAAGGTGGTGATCCTTGAGCGGGTGTCGACCCGGGAGGATCGCGGCGTGCCGGTTCCCGGATTCCTGACGGTGCTGCAGCGTTGAGCAGCCGATAACTTCAGCCGTCATGGCCGTCCCCGGACTTGATCCTGGGATCGGTCCTGGCCATCCCGATGTTGTGAGGCTCTGTACTTCAATCAATCGAGATCACCGGCACAAGGCCGGTGATGGCGAAGAGAGTGAGCTTCCAAACAATATCAGAATGCGTTTGTGCTTGTAGGAGCGGCTTACTGCGCCGGCATCGAAGGATGCGGCGCGCTCTCGTAGCAGCCCAGCACCGACTGGTCGAAGTCGATGATCGAGCCGGTCATCATGCCGGACTCCCCGGACGCGAGGAAGGCTACGGCGCGGGCGACCTCGCGCGGATCGAGCAGGCGCCCGAAGGGCTGTTCCTTCTCGGCCTTCTCCAGCCAGCCGTCCTGCGCCCCGTGATAGGTCTTCATGATCCGGTCCTCGCCGGGCGTGTTCATCCAGCCGATGTTGAGGCCGTTCACGCGGATGCGCCAGGGCATGAGGCTGAAGGCGGCGTTCTTGGTCAGTGTGGCAAGCGCGCCCTTGGAGCCGCAATAGGCCGAGATGAAGGGCTGCCCGCCATGGGCCGACATGGACAGGATGTTGACCATGGTGCCCTCGATCTTTTCACGCCGCATGATCTTGGCGGCTTCCTGCATCAGGAAGAACGGCGCGCGGACATTGACCGCGAACATGCGGTCGAAGAGTTCCGGGGTGGTGTCGAAGATCGTGCCGCGGTCGGTGATGCCGGCGGCGTTCACCAGCGCATCGACGCGCCCGAAGACGCTGTCGGCCCGCGCGGTGACCTGGCGTGCCTCCTCGACGTGCTCAAGATCGGCGCGCACGAATTCCGTGTGGCAGCCCTGATTGGAGATCTCCCGCGCCACCGCATGCCCGCGCTCCTCGTTGCGGCCGCAGATCACGATGCCCTTGGCGCCCCGCTCTGCGAGCGTGCGGGCGATGGCCTCCCCCACGCCTTGCGTGCCTCCGGTGACGACGGCGACGGCGTTCTGGAACTGGGTCTCGTGCGGCATGGCGTTTGCCCTATGGTTTTGGCTGTTTGGCGTTGGGGCGAGCTGAAAGGAACTTGAGCCGGATAGCAAGCCGGCAAAGAGAAGGGTTCACATGTTCTCTTGCCAGCACAGAGTCATCCCGGGGCGAGCGCAGCGAGAGCCCGGGATCCATAACCGCTGACGGTAAAGGGTGAGGAGCCGCGTTGGCCGTGCCGCTTGGATCCCCGCCTGGCGGGATGAGAGGGGAGATGCTCTTGAACCTTGGCCATGGCGGAACCATTCCGGCAGCCTTATCTTGAGCATTCATGTCTCGAGTCTCCGTCACCCTTCTCCCGAAGACATTTCGTGACTGGTTCAAGAGCCGCGGCTGGAAGCCGAGGGCGCACCAGCTGGACCTGCTCGCCAAGGCTGGGCAAGGCCGCTCCGTGCTGCTCGTGGCCCCGACAGGGGCCGGCAAGACGCTCGCCGGCTTCCTGCCGAGCCTCGTCGAGCTGGCCGAGAGGGGACCGGGCCGCGGTACGGCCAAGGACCGGCGCGGGCTCCACACCCTCTACATCTCGCCCCTGAAGGCGCTCGCCACCGACGTGGCGCGGAACCTCGAGATTCCGGTGGCCGAGATGGCGCTTCCCATCCGCGTCGAGACCCGCACCGGCGACACGCCCTCCCACAAGCGCGCCCGGCAGATCGAGAGGCCGCCGGACATCCTGCTCACCACGCCGGAGCAGCTGGCGCTCCTGCTGGCGCACGCGGAGGCGCAGGAGTTTTTCAAGGATCTGCGCCGCGTGGTGCTGGACGAACTGCACTCGCTCGTCACGTCGAAGCGCGGCGACCTGCTGTCGCTCGGGCTCGCACGGCTGATGACGATCGCCCCGCAGACGACGGCCGTGGGGTTGTCGGCGACGGTGCGCGAACCGGACGATCTCAGGCGCTATCTGGCTCCGCAGCGTGCCGGAGATTCCCTCCCCCTTGCGGGGAGGGATGAAGGGTGGGGGTCGGAAAGTCGAGATGCTGAGCTTCATTCAGCTAGCAGCAGCACTGATACAGCGCCTGACCTGACCTTGCGCTCACCCGGTCGCACCACCCCCACCCCTAGCCCCTCCCCGCAAGGGGGAGGGGAAAGCCGCCTCGCCGACCTCGTCGTGGTGCAGGGCGGCGCGCAGCCCGACATCCGCATGCTCGACCTCGACGAGCGCCTGCCGCTCGCAGGTCATACCGCGTCTCTGTCGATGCCGGCGATCTACGGGCTCATCCGCACGCACAAGACCACGCTCGTGTTCGTCAACACGCGCCTGCAGGCGGAATACACGTTCCAGGAGCTGTGGAAGCTCAACGACGACAATCTCGCCATCGCGCTCCACCACGGCTCACTCGACGTGTCGCAGCGCCGCCGCGTCGAGGAGGCGATGGCGGCGGGAAAGCTCAAGGCCGTCGTGTGCACGGCGACGCTGGATCTCGGCATCGACTGGGGCGACGTGGACCTCGTGGTGAATGTGGGCGCGCCGAAGGGGGCGTCGCGCATCATGCAGCGCATCGGCCGCTCGAACCACCGCATGGACGAGCCATCGGAAGCCTATCTCGTGCCGGCAAACCGCTTCGAGATCCTCGAATGCCGCGCGGCCTTGGATGCGGTGCACGAGGCCGCTCAGGACACGCCGGATGCCCGCATCGGCGCGCTGGACGTGCTCTGCCAGCACATCCTCGGCATGGCCTGCGCCGGGCCCTTCGACCTGGCGGAGTTGTACGAGGAGGTCCGCTCGGCCGCGCCCTATGCGGGGTTGTCCTGGGAGGATTTCGAAGCCTGCGTGGCCTTCGTCGCCACGGGCGGCTACGCCCTTCGCGCCTATGAGCGCTTCGCCAAGATCGTGAAGGGCAATGATGGTCTGTGGCGCGTGCGCGATGCGAGGGTCGCGCAGCAATACCGCATGAATGTGGGTACCATCGTCGAGTCGAGCATGATCAAGGTGCGGCTCGGCAAGTCCCTGCGCTCACGCCCCGGCACCGTGCTGCCGCGCGGCCGGATTCTCGGCGAGATCGAGGAGTCGTTTGCCGAGACGCTGACGTCGGGCGACACCTTCCTCTTCGCCGGCGAGGTGCTGCGCTTCGAGGGCATCTCCGAGGACGAGGTTCTAGCCACCCGCGCCGGCGCCGGCACGGATCCGATGATCCCGTCCTACGAGGGCGGCAAGTTCCCGCTCTCCACCTTTCTTGCCGCCCGCGTGCGCGAGATCCTCGCCGACCCGTTCGAGTGGGACCGCCTGCCGCCGCAGATGACCGAATGGCTGCTGCAGCAGCGCCGCCGCTCCGTCGTGCCGGGGCCGCGCGACCTGCTGGTCGAGACCTTTCCCAGGGCCAACCGCTTCTACATGACCTGCTTCCCGTTCGAGGGCAGGCTCGCGCACCAGACGCTGGGCATGCTGCTCACCCGCCGGCTGGAGCGGGCGAAGCTCAAGCCGCTCGGGTTCGTGGCCAACGATTACGGCATCGCGGTCTATGCCTCGGGCGACATCGCAGCCCGCGCCGCGCGCGATCCGGGCTTCATGGACGAACTGTTCTCCGAGGACATGCTGGGCGACGACCTGGAGGCTTGGCTGGCGGAATCGTCCCTCATGAAGCGCACCTTCCGCCAATGCGCCGTCATCGCCGGCCTCATCGAGCGCCGGTTCCCCGGGGAGAAGAAGACGGGCCGGCAGGTCACGATCTCCACCGATCTCGTCTACGACGTGCTGCGCAAGCACGAGCCCGATCACGTTCTGTTGCGCGCCGCGCGGGCGGATGCGGCAACGGGACTCCTCGACGTGAGGCGCCTCGGCATGATGCTTGAGCGCATCCGGGGGCGAATCATCCACAAGCCGCTCGACCGGGTTTCTCCTTTGAGCGTGTCCGTCATGCTGGAGATCGGCCGCGAGCGCGTCTATAGCGACAATGCGGACGAGATCCTGGCCGAGGCGGAGGCAGCGCTTCTCGACGAGGCTTTGGCGTGACGGCATTGCAGAAGAACAAACAGACAACGCACGAAATCGAGCTCAAGGGGCAGCTGGCGCTGCTCGACCTGACGGGGGCGATGTATCTGCCCGCGCACGACGCCCTGCTCGTAGCCGACCTCCATTTCGAGAAGGGCTCGTCCTTTGCCCGGCGCGGCATGATGCTGCCGCCCTACGACACCCGCGAGACGCTTCTTGCCCTCTCCGACGCGGTGTTCCGCTTCGCTCCGAAGACCGTGATCGCGCTGGGCGACAGCTTCCACGATATCGGCGGCCCGGATCGCCTCGGTGACGAGGAGCGTACGACGCTCATGCAAGTGCAGCAGGGCCGCGACTGGATCTGGGTCACGGGCAACCATGACCGCATCCTGCCGGAGAGCATCGGCGGGCAGGTGGTGGAGGAGATGGCGCTCGGCTCCCTTACCCTGCGGCATGAGCCGATAGCCGGAGAGCAGGCGGAGGTCGCCGGCCATCTCCATCCGGTCGGCAAGGTGGTGATGCGCGGCCGCTCCACCCGGCGGCGCTGCTTTCTCACCGACGGCAGCCGCTGCGTGATGCCGGCGCTGGGCGCCTATGCGGGCGGCTTGAATGCCTGCGACGCCGCCTTCAAACCGCTCTTCGCCAACGGCTTCACGGCGCACCTCATCGGCACGGAGCGGATTTTCGCCATCGCGAAGTCGATGCTCTGCCGGGATTGAACACCCGGATCGCTCCTGTCATTCCGGGGCCGCGCAGCGGAGCCCGACCCGAAGGGCCGCGCCGCAGGCGTGGAAATCCATAAACACGATGCCTGACAGAAGAGGCGCTACGGCTTTCTTCGCATCCATTTCTGCGCCGTTAGCAGATATGGATTCCGGGCTCTCGCTACCGCTCGCCCCGGAATGACAATGGGTAACCGGATTTACCCCGCTGTCTTCACCACTGGAGCCTCCGAAAACCGTGCCTGTCTCGGCGCAAGCTCGTGCCCCTGGGCCTCCGTGAGGAGCCCGTAGAGATCCGGCCTTCGACCGCGGATCCAGCGGCGGCCGGTGGCGAGCGGCAGGAGGTCGAGGTTGAGATCGGCCACGACCAGCACATCCTCCGCTTTCCAGGTTTCCGCGATGATCCGGCCATAGCAGTCGATGATCATGGCGTTGCCCGTGCGCACCTCGCCGTCATCCTCGCCGACGCCGTTGGCAAACAGCAGGAAATAGCCGTTGTCATGAGCCCGGGCTGGCAGCCAGCGCATCAGCCACTCGCGTCCCTTGGGGCCGCGGAACTCCGCTTCGATGGCCTCCGGATCGGCATGGCGGTTCTCCCAGAGGGCAGGGTCGATCAACCCCATGGCCTGCGGGCTGCGCGAATGGCATCCTCCGGTCTGGTGCGGCGCCATGACGATGTCGGCGCCGAGCAGGGCTGTCGCGCGCGCGTTCTCGACAAGATTGTTGTCCCAGCAGATCAAGACGCCGACCTTGACGCCCCAGGGCGTGTCGAAGACCGTGTAGCTGTCGCCGCTCACGATATCGTCGCTCTCGAAAGCATGGAGCTTGCGGTGGCGGTGGACCTGTCCGTCGGGGAGGCAGACCACATAGGTATTGAACAGCCGTCCGTCGTCGGCCCGCTCGATCAGCCCCACCCCGATGGCCATATGGTACCGGGCCGAGAGCCGCGCGATCGCCTGCGTGGAGGGGCCCGACGGCACCGGCTCCGCAAGCGCCTCCAGCTGCGCCCGTCCGAGGGTGCGGACATGCCAGTATCCGGTCAGGCACATTTCCGGGAAGGCGACGATCTTGACGCCCTGCCCGGCAGCTTCACGGCAGAAGCGCTCCACCACCGACATGTTGTAGGCTTTGTCGTTGGCCCGGTGGTGAAACTGGACCGTCGCGCATCGGAGCATCATGAAGCAATCCCCTGGTTGAGGCAGCAGGCAGGATCACCTGAAGAGCCTCGTCCGTAAAGAGTGAAGGGCGGCAGGCTTCGCCTAGTCGCGGCGGAAGATGACGTTGGCGAGCCAGCCGAAGAAGATGGCGATCACGGCCGTCGCAAGGCCATAGAACAGCGACCAGTCGCGGGCGACAACGCCGACCTGCTCCTCGAATCCCGTCTTGACCAGCTCGAAATTGGTGGTCGTGCGGGCCAGGATCACGGTGTCGGCAAAGAGCGTCACATCCACATCGTAATTGCCGGGCGGCGCCGTTGCCGGCAGCGGAATGCCCGCGCGGAAGATGTCCGAGGTCAGGAAGGTCACGCCGCGCTCGTCCTCGAGGTAGAGACCTTCCTGGGCCTTCAGGCGGTGCAGCGCCTCGCGGAAGGGCTTGTCCGTGCCGCCGCGGCCATACGTGAGATCGTTGGCGTTGATGATGGCCTCGAGGCCGATCTTCTGCCTTTGGCGCAACTGGTCGCTCGTGATCTCCGTGATGGGCCGGGAGGTCATCACGGAGATATAGGCCGGGACCGATGGAAACTTCTGCTGTTCCTGGTTGATCCAGACGGGGCCGAGCCGCTCCTTCTCGCGCACGGTCAGGAATTGGCGCGGGCCTCGCACGGTCACCACCACGTCATAGGTCGTGGCGCGGGCCACCGTCTGGGCATCGCGCTCGATGGCGCCGAACACGGCGATCTCCGTTCCTGTATAGTTGGAGTTGATCAGGACCCGATGGTTCGACAGGGACGTGATCAGAGTCTCGGCGCTGGCGGGAGCGAGGCCGGCCCACAGGAGCAGGAGGAGGCCGAGCGCCCTCACGGACGTACCTCCTGCACCGAGATGGAGAAAGGCTCCTCCGGCTGCAGCACGAGTTCGAGCCCGAAGCGCAAGCCCACGGCCAGCAGCAGGAGCGCGAGCAGGAAGCGGAACAGCTCCGCCCGGAGATGGCGTCCCATCCGGGCGCCGAACTGAGCGCCGAAGACGCCGCCGACGATGAGGAGGATCGCCAGCACCATGTCCACCGCCTGGTTCGTGATGGCGTGGAGAATGAGGGCAACGAGGGTGGTGCAGACGATCTGGAACTGGGAGGTGCCGACGACCACGGTGGTGGGCACGCGGAAGATGTAGAGAAGCGCCGGCACCACGATGAAGCCGCCGCCGATTCCCAGCAGCGCGCCGGCGAAGCCGATGAAGAGCGAGAGCCCGAGGATCGGAATGACGCTGACATAGAGCTTGGAGCGGTAGAAGCGCATGCGCAGGGGCCAGCCGAGATAGGGCGCATGCTCGCCGGCCTTGCGCCGCAGGCGCACCATCCCTCCCTTCCGCCTGTGCCAGAATTCCCGGATGCTCTCCTTCAGCATCAGGCTTCCGACGATGGTGAAGAGCGTCACGTAGGAGATGACGATCACGAGATCGAGTTGCCCGGCCCGGCGCGCGGCCGCAAAGAACCAGACGCCGAGAACGGATCCGACGAAGCCGCCCGCCACCAGGATGGCGCCGAGCTTGTGATCGAGGGCATTGCGTCTCAGCGCCCCGAGCACGCTGGTGGTGGAGGAGGCGACGATCTGGGCCGATTGGGTCGCCACGGCCACCGCCGGAGGGATGCCGAGGAAGATCAGGAGCGGCGTCATCAGGAAGCCGCCGCCGATCCCGAAGAGGCCGGAAATGAAGCCCACCGCTGCACCCATCCCGAGGATGAGAAGAACGCTCACAGGCATTTCAGCGATAGGCAAATAGATTTGCAACCCGGTTCCCCTATGGCCGGTGCAGCCACGTCGTTGTTACAGCATCATGCAGGCGATGTAACGGTCACGTTCTGAACGGAAGATGACAGAGCCTGCCTGCCTTCAACTCCTGTCAGGCGTAGATCGATCCAGATCAGCCGTCCATTCCGGGGCGGCTGCCGGGGGCTCGTTCGCGATCGGGTCCACGGCGCGCGGGCGCCATTGGTCGACGGCGGCCCTGGCATTCTTCAGATCCGCAGGATTGAGGCGGGCGGCCAGTTCGTCGCGTTTCCGGGCCGCCTCCGCATCGCCCTGGGCGGCCGCGAGGGAAAACCACTGGAAGGCCCTGGGCAGATTGGGCTTCGAGCCGATGCCCCGGGTGAGAAGAAGACCCGTGTTGAACTGGCTGTCGCGGAACCCGGCCTCTGCGGCCTCGGTGTACCAGCGCAGGGCCGTGACATAGTCCGGCCTGCCGCTGGCGCCGGAGGCGAGCAGGGATGCGAGGTTATGCATGGCACGGACATGGCCGCCCAGGGCCGCCCGCTCATACCAGAAGACGGCCTGCCTGAGATCGCGCCCGACCCCGAGGCCTTTCTCGAACATCGCGGCAAGCCGCTCCTGGGCCGGCGGGAGACCCGCCTGGGAGGCGCGCTCGAAGAGGCGGACGGCTGCTGCCAGGTCCTCGACCACACCGCGCCCTTCGGCCAGGCGAGCGCCGATCTCGTAGAGCGCCGCCGCATCCCCGGATTGGGCCGCCAGGCGTAAGCCTGCGGGAACCTCGGCCGGGACGCCTCCGACCGTTGCCGGATCCACGAGAAACCTGCCTGCGGCGAGAGGGGCCGGGGTCGAGGGTTGCGCAGCAAGACTCGAGGTCTGGAAAGGATTGAGATCCTGCCTTGCCGCAGGAGCGCTTGCCGTGCCGTGGGTCTGTGTCTCGGGAGCTTGAGCCTCCTGGGGGGCGCTTGCCGAGGCGGCGGCAACGGCTGAGACGCTGTGTCCTCCGGACAGGATCTGGGTGGTGCCGGCAGCCAGGACCAGAAAGGCGAGCCCCAGAAGAAGGGGGCGGCGGTGGCTGTCGAGTGTCCGGCGCAGGCGCTCGAAGAGCGACGACAAGTGCGGCGCGGCTGCACCGGTTGCCCCGTCCTCCCCTTCGCTCGCGAGCCCCGCAGCTTGGGCCGGCGGCAGGTGGGAGGGCTCCGCGAATTCCGGCACTGCATTCTGCGCAGCCCTTCGCGCCGCCGCGATGAAGCTCGCGCGCACATGGCCGCGGTCTTCATCCGGGGCTGCAGGAGGCGTGATCTCCGCGGCTCTCGGGTCGAGCACGGGTGCGTCGGGGGTTCGGGGCGCGGGCTCCTCGATCCGGGACAGGGTCACCGTATGCAGCTTGCGCACGGCCGCCTCGAGACGATCTGCCGGCGGAAGCGATGCGGGCGGCTCTGACGGCGGTACGGTCGGGCTGCGCGTCGCCGGCCCAGCCTGGCTCGGCAGGCGGGACGCCAGCGCCTCCAGGGCCTCGTGAACCGACTTCAAGGTCTCCTGGGTCTTCCAGTCCGAGCGGGTATGAAGAGCCTTCAGCTCGACGAAGCCATGTTTGAGGGTGTCCAGATCGCCTGCATCAGGCAGGGTTGGCCGGATGTCGTTCAGCGCGGCCCTGACCGCTCGCTCGGCGATCCCGGCAGCCTCGCTGTGCAGGTTCTTCAGGTGGCCTGTCGCCTCCTCCAGGGCCTTGTGCAGCGGTTCGCCCGGGACGGACCCGAGCCGCTCGGCAAGCGCCGCGACTTGCCGCTCCAGGGCATCGAAGCCCGCCGGCTGCGAGGGGGTGCGTTCAAGCTTCTCGTCGATAGAGCGGAGCATCTGCGCCACGCCGGCGGTATCAGCCTGCCGGCCGAGCTGCTGCAGCTCCTGCTCGATCCGATCAAACCGCTGCAGAAGAGGTTCGTGGGAAGGCGCTTCCCGCTCGGCCACGGCCCTGATCTGGGACGACAGCCGATCCTCCATGCCGCTGACGGCATCCCCGTCGGGGGAGCGGCTGCCGGACAGGACGGCCATGCGCTCGGCCAGGAGCGCCAGCTGCTCGCTGATCGGCACGAGATCGGCCGGCTTCGGGTCCGGGCGGCGGACGAGGAGATCGAGGCGGCGGTCCACGCTTTCCAGCAGTTCCGGAACCTTGCTCGTGTCCTGGGCCGTGGCAGTCACGTAGAGAGCCGAGCAGACATCGTCGAGGGACCGCTTCAGGGCGGTGAAATCGCTTTTGCTCACCTGATGGAGGCGGATCTCGGCGATCTGCCGGCCGAGGGTTTCCATGTCGCCCGAGAGGCGGGCCATCTGCTGCGGCTCGGCCCGGCTCGCCAGATCCTGGCGCAGGTCCACGATCTGGCCGCTGAGGAAGTCGATCACCGAGCGGTCGATCCCCGCCTCGGCCATGTGATCAATCTTATCCGTTATACGATCGATCCCGAGGCCGAGGTGCCGATGCAGCTCATGATTGACCCGCTCTGAGAGTGTCTGGACCTGTTCGTAGAGAACGGTCATCGAGCCGGCGAGGGTGTGCAGATCCTTGGCGGTCGGCCCCTGCTCGAGATCCTTGGCCATGGAGGCGAGGGATGCGCCGAGAGCAGCAATTTCGTTGCGGGTCGCCAGATGCTCCATGCCGAAGCGGAGGGTGTCGATCTCGGTGCGGATCGTCTCGACGGCTGGCGCAAAGTCCGGGCTCGGCTGCTCCAGGCGAGTGGCGAGCCGGGACATGTCGGCCCGCAGGCCGGACAGGGTTTCAGACACGGGGGCGAGCGCCTTGAGCGCCTGCTCCATCGGGAATTCGATGCGCGGCGGAGCGGCCCGCTCGGTGGCGACCCGGCGCTCGACCGTGTCGAGGCGATCCTTCAGGGAAGACAGTGCCTGGGACAGGATCGCGGCGATGCGCTCCTGCTGATCCGCGGAGGCGCGGGCGGCGGTATCGAGGCGGGTCTCGGCCTGCTCGATCCAGCTTGCCATGGACTCCAGGGCGATGGCCGTCCGCGAGGCCTGATCCTGGGCCTGCCGCTCGCTCTCGGCTGCGATGGCGGACATGAGGGTTTCATAGTCCGTCTTCGGTCGCGGGCGGGACGCGGAGGACATCCGTGCAATCAGGTTGTCGAGATCGCTGCCCGTGGTCCGTCGGGCGGTGGGGCGAAGGGAAGGGGCAGGCTCGTGGTCCTGCTCGGCAAGTATGGCCGCAGCCCATTCCTCAAGGCTCAAGCCTGCCCGGCGCGCCGCGGCCATGGCCAATTCGCGGGCGTCGAGGTCGAGGTCGTCAAGTCTTGAGAGGACGTGTCGTCTCATGCTGGGCTCGCGGGGTACGCAGGACCTAGAGGCGGACAGGGCCCCGTGCCGTTGCCGCCTGCCGGGCAAAGGGCGCTGAGAGCAGGCGAATCACGACGCCTTCAGACCCTTCCTCGGACGGTGCAGCTTTCGTCGAGCGTGGTAAAAAACCCGTTAAACGGAGGGGATTTAGGGTCAAATAGGCTGATACCGGCAGGAAACTTCCCCTCAGGCACCCGTCTCAAGGGAAGTTAATCTGCCCCAGCGGCATATGATGGCTGTAATACTCTTGCAAATGCTGAAGCATATGTTCTATCATTTCATTACTAAGGGGATGTGCATCAAGCGCTGACCTGAGAATGGAACACGACGGGGCATTCTATGGATCAATATGCAGTCAGCGCAGGTGCCGGTGGAACCGGAGAGGGCGCGAAATTCTACACCATCGGAGACTTGGCGCGGGAGTTCGGGGTGACCCTCCGCACCCTCAGGTTCTACGAGGACAGGGGCCTTCTGTCCCCCGCCGGGACGGAACGGCCCGCATCTACGACGCTCGCGACCGTGACCGCCTCTCCGTGATTCTGAAGGGCAAGCAGCTCGGCTTCACCCTAACCGAGATCCGCGCCATGCTCGCCGAGGAACGGTCCGGCAACGGGGCGGCCATGAACCTCAAGCTGTCGCTCGACCAGGTCGAGGACCAGATCCAGCACCTCGAGCAGCAGAAGAAAGAAATCGAGGAGGCATTGGCCGAACTCCAGGCCCGCCGCGCCGGTCTGGCTGCAGCTGCCTGATCCTCGCGCCTTACTGCGCGACCCGCCAACGCAAACCCTCCGGCATCGGGCTGTGCGCCTCGGTGCCGGAGGGTTTTTGCTTCTGGGGGTGGAAAGCGTGAAAGCGGAGCCATGATCCGGGAGCAGCCTGGACCTCATCCCGTTGAACTCCCGGCTTTGGCGATGCCTCGAAAGATTTAGTTCTCTGCCTCTTCCAAATGCGTGCAGATAGTTTATATGTGAACTATCTGCTTGGCCGGCACCCTTCCCCATGGAGAGATACGTGCCGGCAACCGATCTGGGAGACATCCGAATGCCGGTCTACAAGGCCCCCGTCGAAGACGTCATGTTCCTCCTGAAAGACGTATTTCCGATTGAGCGCTACAACAACCTGCCCGGCTTTGCCGATGCTACGCCCGATACGGTGGAGGCGATCCTCGAAGAGGGCGCCAAGCTCTGCGAGGAGGTCTTCGCGCCCCTGAACCTCTCCGGCGACCAGGAGGGCTGCACCCGCAATCCGGACGGATCGGTCACCACCCCCAAGGGCTTCAAGCAGGCCTATGAGGCTTATTCCGCCGGCGGTTGGATGGGGCTTGCCGCGCCGGAGGAATTCGGCGGCCAGGGGCTGCCGTCCGTCCTCAACACGATTATGCAGGAATTCGTCTCCGCGTCGAACCTGGCGCTCGGCATGTATCCCGGCCTGACCCAAGGGGCCATCGCGGCGCTCATCGAGCACGGCACCGAGGAGCAGAAGAACATCTACCTGCCGAAGATGATCGAGGGCACATGGACGGGCACCATGAACCTGACCGAGCCCCATTGCGGCACGGATCTCGGCATGCTCAAGACCAAGGCCGTGCCGAACGGCGACGGCTCCTACGCCATTTCCGGCACCAAGATCTTCATCTCCGCCGGCGAGCACGACATGGCGGAAAACATCGTCCACCTGGTGCTCGCCCGCATCGAGGGCGCTCCTCAGGGCACCAAGGGCATCTCGCTCTTCGTGGTGCCGAAGTTCCTCGTCAAGGAGGACGGCTCCGTGGGTGAGCGCAACGGCGTCTCCTGCGGCTCCCTCGAGCACAAGATGGGCATCCACGGCAACGCTACGGCCGTCATGAACTACGACGGCGCCAGGGGCTGGCTCGTGGGCCAGGAGAATCGCGGGCTCAACGCCATGTTCGTGATGATGAACGAGGCGCGCCTTGCGGTCGGCGTGCAGGGGCTGGCCCAGTCCGAGGTCGCCTACCAGAACGCGGTTGCTTACGCCAAGGACCGGCTCCAGGGCCGCTCGCTCACCGGCGCGAAGTTCCCCGACAAGCCCGCCGATCCGATCATCGTTCATCCGGACGTGCGCCGCACGCTCCTGTCCATCAAGGCCTTCAACGAGGCAGGCCGCGCCTTCATCGTCTGGACGGGGCTGAACAGCGACATCGCGCACCGCTCCTCCGACGAGGCGCAGCGCCAGGTGGCCGAGGACTACATGGGCCTCATGACCCCCGTGGCGAAGGGCGCGCTCACCGATCTCGGCTTCGACAACGCCGTCAAGGCGCAGCAGATGTTCGGCGGCCACGGCTATATCGAGGAATGGGGCATGTCGCAGTTCGTGCGCGATGCCCGCATCGCCATGATCTACGAGGGCGCCAACGGCATCCAGGCCATGGACCTCGTCGGCCGCAAACTCGGCAAGGACGGCGGGCGCGCCGTCATGACCTTCTTCAACGAGGTCGGCACCTTCTGCCAGGAGAACGCAGGCGACGAGAACCTCAAGGCCTACATCGCGCCGCTGCAGCAGGGTTTAAGCCATCTGCAGCAGGCCACCATGTGGTTCATGCAGAACGCCATGGCCAAGCCCGATAACGCCGGCGCCGGGGCGACCGACTACATGCACCTCTTCGGCCTCGTGGTTCTGGGCTATATGTGGGCCAGGATGGCGAAGGCTGCGCAGGTGAAGAAGGCCGAAGGCAACGGCGTCGCCGAGAAGATGGACGCCAAGCTCCTGACCGGGCGCTTCTTCATGGAGCGCATGATGCCCGAGACCGCCACGCGCCTTGCCCTCATCACAACGGGCGCCGACACGACCATGGCGATGCCGGTTGAGGCATTCTAAGCAACAATCGTCATCCCGGCCGGAGCGCAGCGCAGAGCCGGGATCGCGCGACGGGTAAAGCACTCTATTCTGATGACGATCCCGGATCGCTTTCAGCGTCCGGGATGACAGCACGACCAGGAGGCCTCCATGGCTGAAGCCTATATCTACGATGCCGTTCGCACCCCGCGCGGGCGCGGCAAGCCGGATGGTTCGCTGCACGAGGTTCCGGCGGTGGACCTCGCCGTCACGACCCTCGACGCGATCCGCCGCCGCAACGATCTCGATCCCAAGCTGGTGGAGGACGTGGTGCTCGGCTGCGTCGACCCGGTGGGCGAGGCGGGCGGCGACATCGCGCGCGCGGCGGCCCTGAAGGCAGGCTTCGGCAAGGAGGTGCCCGGCGTCCAGATCAACCGCTTCTGCGCCTCGGGCCTCGATGCGGTGGCGCTCGCCGCCGCGCAGGTCATGTCGGGCATGAAGGACATCACCATCGGCGGCGGCGTGGAGTCCATGAGCCGCATCGGCATGGGCGCGTCGGGCGGCGCATGGCCGGTCGATCCCGGCATCGCCATCGACAACTACTTCCTGCCGCAGGGCATCTCGGCGGATCTCATCGCTACGAAATACGGCTTCTCGCGCGACGATGTGGACGCCTATGCGGTCGAGTCGCAGAAGCGCGCCGCGAAGGCCTGGGACGAGGGACGCTTTTCCAAGTCGGTCGTGCCGGTGAAGGACATCAACGGCCTCACCATCCTTAACCGTGACGAGCACATGCGGCCGCAGACCGACATGCAGTCGCTCGGCCAGCTCAAGGCCGCCTTCGTGCAGATGGGCGAGATGGGCGGCTTCGATGCCGTGGCGATCGCCGCGCACCCGGACGTGGAGTTCGTCAACCACGTCCATCACGCGGGCAACTCCTCGGGCATTGTCGATGGCGCCGCCGCCGTGCTCGTCGGCAACAGGGAGGGCGGCGAGAAGGCCGGCTTGAAGCCCCGCGCGCGCATCAAGGGCTTCGCGTCCATCGGGTCCGATCTCGCCCTCATGCTCACCGGCCCCATCGACGTGTCGGAACTGGCCCTGCGCAAGGCCGGCATGACGAAGGATGACATCGACCTCTTCGAGATCAACGAGGCCTTCTCGTCCGTGGTGCTGCGCTACATCCAGGCCATGGACCTCGATCCCGCGAAGGTCAACGTGAACGGCGGCGCCATCGCCATGGGCCATCCGCTCGGCGCCACCGGCGCCATGATCCTCGGCACGGTGCTCGACGAACTGGAGCGCACGAACAAGCAGACGGCTCTCGTGACGCTGTGCGTCGCCGCCGGCATGGGCACGGCCGCGATCATCGAGCGGGTTTGAGTTTAGCCCTCCCCCTTGCGGGGAGGGTGGCCCGAAGGGGTCGGGTGGGGGTCGTGCAGGATCGAGCGCCCCGGTGCCTTCTGCACCACCCCCACCCCCGACCCCTCCCCGCAAGGGGGAGGGGAGAAGGATCTGGGAGGACACCATGACGAACTTCACCAATTTCCGCTTCGAAACCGATGCCGACGGCATCGCGCTCGCCACCTGGGACATGCCCGGCCGCTCCATGAACGTGATTACGCCCGAGGTGATGGGCGAACTGGAGCGGATCATCGAGACGGTTGCCGCGGACGAGGCCATCAAGGGCTGCGTCATCACCTCCGGCAAGGAAGCCTTCTCGGGCGGCGCGGACCTCACCATGCTCCAGGGGCTCGGCGCGGAATATGCGCGCCTTGCCAAGGAGAAGGGCGAAGAGGCTGCCATGCAGTTCTTCTTCGACGAGTCGCGCAAGCTCTCGCTGCTCTATCGCCGCCTCGAGACCTGCGGCAAGCCGTTCGCGGCGGCCGTGCACGGCGTGTGCCTCGGCGGCGCCTTCGAACTGGCGCTCTCCTGTCATTTCCGCGTTCTGTCGGATGTGGATTCCACCCGCGTCGGTCTCCCGGAGGTGAAGGTGGGGCTCTTCCCCGGCGCCGGCGGCACGCAGCGCGTGGCGCGCCTCATGCAGACGGGCGATGCCCTGCAGATGCTGTTCAAGGGCGAGCAGATCCGCCCCCTGATGGCGCGCAACATGGGCCTCGTCCACGCCGTCGCGCCGCGTGATGGAATCGTCCAGGCGGCAAAAGACTGGATCAAGAGCGGCGGATCGGCCGTCGCGCCGTGGGACCAGAAGGGCTTCAAGCTGCCTTCCAACAAGGTCTTCTCCGCCGCCGGCATGCAGATCTGGCCGCCGGCGAACGCCATCTACCGCCGTGAGACGCAGGACAATTACCCGGCGATCCGGGCGATTCTCGAATCCGTCTACCAGGGTCTCCAGCTGCCGATGGATCTCGCCTTGAAGGTGGAGTCGCGCTGGTTCGCCAAGATCCTGCGCTCGAAGGAGGCGGCGGCAATGATCCGCACGCTCTTCATCTCCATGCAGGATCTCAACAAGGGCGCGCGTAGGCCTAAGGACGTGCCGCCGACAACCCTGAAGAAGGTCGGCGTCATCGGCGCGGGCTTCATGGGCGCGAGCGTGGCCTACGTCACGGCCAATGCGGGTCTCGAGGTCGTTCTCATCGACCGCGATGTGGAAGCCGCCGAAAAGGGCAAGGCGCATTCGCACAAGCTCATGTCCGACCAGGTCATGAAGGGACGCGCCAAGACGGCGGACCGCCATGCACTGCTCGCCCGGATCACCCCGTCGGCCGACTACGACGACCTGAAGGACTGCGATCTCGTCATCGAGGCTGTGTTCGAGGATCCCAAGGTGAAGGCCGAGGTGATCCGACAAGTCGAGGCCGCGATCCGTCCCGATTGCATCTTCGCCTCCAACACATCGACCCTGCCGATCACGGGGCTTGCCAAGCAATCGAAGAATGCTGGGCAGTTCATCGGCATCCATTTCTTCTCGCCGGTCGAGAAGATGATGCTGGTGGAGATCATCATGGGCAAGGAGACGGGCGACAAGGCGCTCGCCACGGCGCTCGACTACGTGCGCCTGATCAAGAAGACGCCGATCGTCGTCAACGACTCGCGCGGGTTCTTCGCCAATCGCTGCGTGCTCGCCTACATCCTCGAAGGCCACCTCATGCTCACCGAGGGCGTGCCGGCCACGATGATCGAGCAGGCCGGCAAGCAGGCGGGCATGCCCGTCGGGCCGCTCTCGCTCAACGATGAGGTGGGCGTCGATCTCGGCCTCAAGATCCTGCGCGCCACCAAGGCGCAGCTGGGCGATGCCGCGATCATTCCGGAGCAGGAAGAACTGCTCACCACGCTCGTGGAGAAGGAAGGTCGCTTTGGGCGCAAGAACCGCAAAGGCTTCTACGATTATCCGGAAGGCGGACAGAAGCGGCTCTGGCCCGGCCTGAAGGACCTGCAGGTGAATCCGGCGGCGGCCGAACTCATCGACATGGACCAGTTGAAGCAGCGCCTCCTGGTCACGCAGGCGCTGGAGGCAGCCCGTACTGTGGAAGAAGGCGTCGTGACCGATCCGCGCGAGGCGGATGTGGGCTCGATCCTCGGCTTCGGCTTCGCGCCCTATACGGGCGGTGCGTTGTCCTATATCGACTTCATGGGGGCTAAAGCCTTCGTGGAATTGTGCCAGAATCTGCAGGAGAAGCACGGCGACCGCTTCGTGCCGCCGAAGCTTCTCCTCGACATGGCATCCAGCGGCGAGACCTTCTACGGGCGCGCCGCGGCGAAGAAGGCGGCGTAAGCCGCCTCAACCCTCCCCCGCAGAGGGGAGAGGGAAAAGGATGTTCCCATGAAACAGCACTTTGCCATGATGGCGGGCTACAATGCCTGGTGCAACGAGCGCGTCTACGATGCCGCCGCGCAATTGCCGGATTC
The DNA here is from genome assembly GCF_056148915.1 of Microvirga sp. jy35. Classification (NCBI taxonomy): domain Bacteria; kingdom Pseudomonadati; phylum Pseudomonadota; class Alphaproteobacteria; order Hyphomicrobiales; family Methylobacteriaceae; genus Microvirga; species Microvirga sp. jy35. Next base: position 43,541 of record NZ_JBWBEW010000022.1, read on the forward strand.
TGATTATCGCGCCGATCGTGGAGCGTTCTTCAAGTCGGTTCACGGCACCCTCAACCACCTCCTCGTCGCCGACCGCATCTGGATGCGGCGGTTCACGGGGGAAGGAGAGGCGCCGAACCGCCTTGATGCCATTCTCTTCGAGAACTTTACCGAGCTGCGTGCCGCGCGGAAGCAGGAGGACGAGCGGATCGTCTCCTATGTCGACCACCTGTCTGACACTGACCTCGCAGGGCGCTTCCGTTATCGGACGATCGTCAACCCCGCCGATGTCGAGCAGCCTCTGGGGCCGGCGCTGATCCACTTCTTCAACCATCAGACCCACCACCGCGGGCAGGTCCATTGCCTGCTGACGGGCTTCGGCCTCGACGCGCCGTCTCTCGATCTCGTCTTGTTCCAGCGTCAGACCGGGATGGGCCGGGCATGAATCTCTGGCTGCGCCTGCTGCACCTGATCATCGCCTCCTTCGTCCGGCCCAAGCTCGATGCGGTGCGGGACGTGTCGCGCCTGGATTTCCGGGTCTGGCCGCATGATCTCGATACCTCTCTGCACCTGAACAACGGGCGCTACTGGACGCTGATGGATCTCGGGCGCACCGACATCATGATAAGGTCCGGTCTGTGGCGGCCCATCCTCAAGCATGGGTGGGTGCCCGTGGTGGGCGCCGGGCAGATCCGGTTCCGGCGGGAGCTCCGGCCGTTTCGCACCTTCACTCTCGAGACCCGCATCCTCACCTGGTCCGACACTCATGTGGTGATGGAGCACAGGCTGGTCTCCCGGTCCAAGGATGGCAGCACGATTCTCAATGCCATCGCCCTGGTCAGGGCAGGGCTCTACGACCGCAAGGAGCGAAGCTTCGTGTCGATGGGACGGCTGCTGAAGGAGATCGGCCTTCAGGCAGAGGCACCGCTGGCGGCGCCGGAGGTCGAGGCTTTCCTCCTGGCGGAAGAGACGTTGAAGAGCGCGGCCTGATGGTTCAAGCTGGGGCATCGCCGCTCCGGCCCATCAATCGCGAATCGGACGCATGCCCCGCATCATCGACTATTACTTCTCCCTCGTGAGCCCCTGGGCCTATATCGGCCACGCGCCCTTCATGGACATCGTCCAGAGGCATGGGGTCGAGGTCAACTACAAGCCGGTCTTCCTGGGCCGCGTCTTCGCCGAAACCGGGGGTCTGCCGCTGGCCCAGCGCCACCCGGCCCGGCAGCGGTACCGGATCCTGGAACTCCAGCGCTGGCGCGAGAAGCGCGGCCTGTCCTTCAACATCACCCCGAAGCATTGGCCTTTCGACGTGAACCTCGCCGATCGCTTCGTGATCGCCATCAATGCCACCGGAAGGAGCCCGGATGCGTTCCTGCGCCGGGCCTTCGCGGCGGTCTGGGAGGAGGAGCGCAACCTGGGCGATCCGCTCGTTCTCACGGAACTGGCGGAGCAGGCCGGTTTCGATTCGTCCACGCTGATGGATGTGGCCACCGGCAGCACAACCGAGGCCATCTATGCCCTGAATCTGGAGAACGCGGTCGCTGCCGACGTCTTCGGCTCCCCGGCCTACATACTCGACGGCGAGGTGTTCTGGGGCCAGGACAGGCTCGATCTTCTCGCCGACGCGCTGGCGAGCGGCCGCGGCCCTTACACATCGAACCTATAGATCATCCATGCAAACCATAGGTCTCATTGGCGGCATGAGCTGGGAAAGCTCGGCCGAGTATTACCGCGTCATCAATCAGGAGGCGAACCGGCGGCTCGGCGGCGTGCACTCGGCACAATGCCTGATGTGGTCCGTCGATTTCGAAGAGATCAAGCGGCTTCAGCACGAAGGCGACTGGGAGCGCTTGGCCGAGGCGATGAAGGAGGCGGCGCTCCGGCTGGAGCGCGGCGGGGCGGAATTCATCGTTCTGTGTACCAACACCATGCATCGCCTAGCCGATGCGGTCACAGCGGCCGTCGGTATCCCGCTGCTCCACATCGCCGATCCCACGGCCGAAAAGATCAAGGCCGCAGGCTTCACCCGCGTCGGCCTGCTCGGCACGGCCTTCACCATGGAGCAGGATTTCTACAAGGGCCGCCTGCAGCAGCGCCACGGCCTCGACGTCATGGTGCCGGACGAGGACGACCGCCGGATCGTCCATGAGATCATCTACAGGGAGCTCGTGCTCGGTCAGGTCAAGCCGGAATCCCGCCAGGCCTATCGCGCGATTATCGCCCGCCTGATCGAGCGCGGCGCCCAATGCGTCATTCTCGGCTGCACCGAGATCATGCTGCTGGTGAAGGATGAAGACAGTGCCGTGCCGCTGTTCGACACCACGACGATCCATGCGGTCGCGGCTGTGGATCGTGCGTTGAGGTCTGTTTAACACGTTCGTCATGGCCGGGCTTGTCCCGGCCATCCCGATGCGGAGAAGCGCTGCGCTCCACATGATCGAGATCACCGGCACACGGCCGGTGATGACATGAGGGTCTCTACTCCGCCGCCACCTTCGTGGCGCGCCACTGCGTCAACAATGCGCGGAGGGCTGCGGGCTTCAGCGGCTTGTTGAGGACGTGGATGTTCATCGCGGCCGCCGCATCCCGTACGGCAGGCGTGCGGTCGGCGGTAACGAGGAGGGCCGGCATGTCGACCTGGGTCTTCCAGCGCAGGGCCTTGATGACCTCGAGCCCGTCGGTTTCGTCCAGATGATAATCGGCGATGATGACCTCGGGCAGGCCCCTGCTCGTGCGCAGGGCCTGATGGGCGCTTTCCAGGTCGGAGGCCGTCCAGACCTCGCATCCCCATCCCGAGAGCAGAAGGCGCATGCCCTCCAGGATCGCCGGCTCGTTGTCGATGACGAGCACACGAAGGCCCGACAGCACGGTCGCAGGGGCCTTCGGCGGCTCGGGAACTGCGGCCGTTGCCGGAAGAGCGGCGACCACGGGCACTTCGACACGGAACACGGAGCCCCGTCCGACCTCCGAGTTCAGCGTGATCGGATGCTTCAGCACGCGGCCGATGCGCTCGACGATGGAAAGACCTAGCCCCAGACCCCGCGCAGCCTTCATCCCCTGGTCGAGGCGCTGGAATTCCCGGAAGACGACGCGCTGCTTGGACGCGGGAATGCCGAGACCCGTATCCCATACCTCGAGCGCGAGATGTCCGCCGCGCCGGCGGCTGCCGACGAGCACGCGTCCAGAGGGCGTGTACTTGATCGCGTTGGAGATCAGGTTCTGCAGCAAGCGCCGCATGAGACGCCGGTCCGAGCGAACCGTCAGGGAGGAGGGGATGAAGGTGAGCGTCAGGCCCTTATTCTTGGCGATCGGCTCGAACTCCCGCTGCAGCTGGCGGAACATTTCATCGATGCGGAAGCTCGACCATTGCGGCTTCATGGCGCCCGTGTCGAGTCGCGAGATGTCGAGAATGGCGGTGAGGATTTCCTCGACCGCATCGAGAGAGGCGTCGATGTTTTCGGCCAGCGTCACATCGCCTGCCTCGCGGTCCCGCTCCACGAGCGAAGTGGCATAAAGGCGGGCCGCGTTGAGCGGCTGCAGGATGTCGTGCGAGGCGGCGGCGAGGAAGCGCGTCTTGGAGATGTTGGCCTCATCAGCCTCGGCCTTGGCGTTCCTGAGGGCTTCGTTGAGGCGCGTGAGCTCCTCGGTTCTCTCGCGAACACGCTGCTCCAGGGTCTCGTTGGCGCGGCGGCTCGCTTCTTCGGCCAGAACGGTTTCGGTCACATCCGTGTAAGTGGTCACGTGGCCGCCGTCGGGCAGGAGGTTCGAGCGGATCTCGATCACCTTGCCCGAGGGATGGAGCTTAAGGCGCACAGGCTCCACATCGTGCCTGAAGGAGTGGAGGCGGGCCGCCACGAGATCCTCGATCTTGCCGGGGCCATAGGAGCCGCGCGATGCGTTGTACCGTACGATCTGCTCCATGCCGATCCCCACCTGCACGAAATTGGGCGGCATGTCGTAGAGGTCGAGAAAAGCCTGGTTCCAGGCGAGCAGCCGCAGGTCTCCGTCGATCACCGTGATGCCCTGCTTGGCGTAGTTGAGAGCGTGCTGGAGAAGGTCGCGGCTGTGCTGGATCGCGGCCGATGCATCGTCGAGGAGCTTGAGGGCCGCTTCCGTCGAGACGGTGCGGCGGCGCAGCAGCAGCGACAGGGCAAGACGGGAGGACGCGGTGCCGATGGCCGAGGCCAGAAGGTGCTCCGCGTAGCGCAGGAGGTGGATGTCCGCCTCGGCGCGCAGTTCCAGATTCTGTCCGCGGCTGTGGGCGAAGCCTTCGAAGGAGCGGGCCGTCCGCTCCTCGCCGAGATAGCGGGCGACGGTGGCGCGCAGCTCGCCGACGCTCACGCTGGCGCGGAACAGGCGGAAGCTCGGGGTGGCGGAAGCGGCAGCCTCGCCGAGGAAGACATTGGCCTGGATCTGCTCCATGGCCGTGACCGGCCGCCACAGGGAGAAGGCGATGTAGCTCAGGATGTTGAGCGTCAGGCTCCAGACGACCCCGTGTGTCAGCTGGGGCAGGTCGACCCCGAACAGGGAGGTGGGCTTGAGTGCCGTGATGCCGAAGGGGCCCGTGACCACCACGTCCGACCAGAACACCCCGTCCCAGACGAGGCTCGGCAGAAGGAGCGTGTAAGCCCAGGTGGTGAAGCCGACCACGAGGCCGACGCTGGCGCCCAGCGCCGTGCCGCGGGACCAGATGAGGCCCCCGAGGAAGGCCGGAGCGACCTGGGCGATGGCGGCAAAGGAGAGAAGGCCGATGGCTGCGAGCGCCGCGTCGCCTGAGGCGCGGTAATAGACATAGCCCAGCAGGATCACCACGACGATGGAGATGCGCCTCACGCCGATGACGAAGCTGCCGGGATCGATGCCCGCGAAAGCCCGCCGGCGCAGCACGATGGGCATCACCAGGTGGTTCGAGATCATCACGGCCACGGCAACGGAGTCGACGATGACCATGGCGGTTGCGGCCGAGAAGCCGCCGAGGAACGCGATCACGGCCAGGGTGCCGGCCTTGTCCATCAGGGGCAGGGCAAGCACCGTCATGTCCCGGTCGACAGCGCCCTCCGGGAACGTGGCAAGGCCTGCCAGCGCGACCGGAATGACGAAGAGATTGATGAGCAGGAGGTAGACCGGGAACAGCCAGGCGGCACGCTTCAGATCTGCGATGTCGTGGTTCTCGACCACCGTCACATGAAACTGGCGCGGCAGGAGAATGGTGGCGCAGGCCGAGAGCAGGATGAGGGTAATGTAGCTGCCGAAGCCGGACGTCAGACCCATCAGGTCGGAACTGGTGCCTTGCGCGTTGAGCCGTTCGAGGATGCCATCATAGCCGTCGAACATCACGAAGGTGATGTAGCCGCCGACGATGAGGAAGGCGATGAGCTTCACCAGCGACTCGAGCGAGATGGCGACTAGCAGGCCATTCTGGTGCGCGGTGGCATCGGTGTGTCGCGTGCCGAACGCGACGGCGAAGCCCGCCAGCACGAGGGCAACGACGAGGGCCAGATCGCCGAGGAACGGCAGCTGCGACAGGGATGCCCCGTCCGCATCGGACAGGAACACGTCGAGGGACGACGAGACGGCCTTGAGCTGCAGGGCGATGTAGGGAATCGAGCCCACGAGGGCAATCAGGCTGACGAGGGCCGCTACGCGCTCGCTCTTGCCGTAGCGGGCGGCCACGAAGTCGGCGATGGACGAGATGTTCTGGGTTTTTGCGATCCGCACGATCCGGGCGACTAGCGGGAACCCCAAACCGATCACCAGGATGGGGCCGATATAGATGGCAAGGAAGTCGAAGCCCGAGCGGCTGGCGAGCCCGACCGATCCGAAGAAGGTCCAGGAGGTGCAGTACACGGCGAGCGCGAGGGCCGCGATGGTGGAGCGGGCCGGCCCCTGAACGAAGCGCCGCCCCCAGTTGTCGCCCCAATAGGCAACGGTGAACAGGAAGCAGAGATAGACCAGTGCCGACAACACGACGGCCCAGGTGGCGACCATAGGCGTGAACCCTCGAAAACAGACGTCGATCAGCTTTAGCCCTTTAAGGGTGCGAAGGCCACTGCCGGCGCATCAGCCGGTCACAGGCCCCGGTCCCAAGCCGGCTCTGGTCCAAAGCGCTGCGCCAGGAACGCGATGAAGGCACGCACCTTCGCCGGAGCTTGGCGACCGGAGGGCAGGACCGCATGGATGCCCGGCTGGTAGGTCGGGTAGCCGCCGAGCACCGGCACGAGGCTCCCGTCGCGCAGGCTCTCGCCCACGATGAAGGTGGGCTGATAGATCAGCCCCTGTCCGGCGACGGCCGCCGCCAGCAGCGCATCGCCGTTGTTGGCGCGAAGATTCCCCTGAACCGGCACGATGATCTCGCCATCGGGGCCGAAGGTCCAGCGGTTCGCCCCGATGGCGCTCGGCAAGGTGTAGCCGAGGCAGTTGTGGTGAACCAGATCGTCCAGGGCTTCCGGCGTGCCGCGCTCCTTCAGGTATGAGGGAGCGGCGCAGACGACGGTGCGGCAGGGGGCAAGGCGCCGGGCGACAAGGCTCGAATCCTTCAGCCGCCCGATCCGGACAGCCAGGTCCCACCCCTCCTCGATCAGGTCCACATAGCGATCGGCGAGGCCGAGATCGAAGGATACGGCCGGGTGGAGGCGGTTGAACTCGGGCAGGGCGGGAGCGATGTGCCGGATCCCGAAGGTGAGGGGCACATTGAGCCGCAACGTCCCCCGCGGCTCGATCCGGTCGAGGCTGGCGGAGGCCTCCGCCTCCTCGATCTCGGCCAGGATGCGCTCGCAGGCCGTAAGATAGCTCCGCCCGCCCTCGGTCAGCACGAGCCTGCGGGTGGAGCGGTTCAGCAGCTTGACCCCGAGCCTCTCCTCGAGGGCACTCACATGCTTCGTCACCATGGTCTGCGAAAGGTTGAGCGCCCGCGCGGCCGCGGAGAAGCTGCCGAGAGCCGCCACGCGAACGAAGACCTGCATGCTGGTGACGCGGTCGAGCATGGGATAGCCTCACTCTACGGGTGTGAACTGATATTCCAGGATCAAGATTATCATGCCTCTGGTTTGAAATCATATGAAGGCCGCACCCTGGAGAATCTTCGATGATCGATACCCGTACAGCCCCCTATGCCGCCCTGATCCTGCGCATCACCCTCGGGGTCCTGTTCCTGGCCCATGCCGGCTTGAAGCTCTTCGTGTTCACGCCTGCCGGCGCCGCCCAGTTCTTCGGCAGCCTCGGCCTGCCGCCGGCTCTCGCCTATTTGACCATCGCGGCCGAAGTGGCCGGCGGCTTTGCCCTGATCCTCGGCCTCTTCACCCGCTGGGTGTCGCTGGCCCTGATCCCGATCCTGCTCGGCGCCATCGTGTTCGTGCATGGCTCGGCTGGCTTCTTCTTCAGCAACCCGAACGGCGGCTGGGAATTCCTCGCCTTCTGGATCGCGGCCCTCGCAGCTCAGGCTCTGCTCGGCAATGGCGCATTTGCCCTTCAGGCCGGATCGGCCAAGGGTGCTCCCGCGTTGTCCACACGGTCTGCTTGAGAGGCGAAGCCATGTTGAAGACCACTTCCCATGATGCCACCGGACAGCCGGTGGCGCGGCCCATCGATCCTGGCGTCAGGATCGGCCATGTGCATCTCAAGGTGGCGGATCTCGAGCGCTCGCTTGCCTTCTATTGCGGCGTGCTCGGGTTTGAGCTGATGCAGCGCTACGGCACCCAGGCCGCCTTCGTGTCGGCCGGGGGCTATCACCACCACATCGGCCTCAACACCTGGGAGAGTAAAGGAGGCTCCCCGCCGACTCCCGGCACCACGGGGCTCTATCACGTGGCGATTCTCTACCCCACGCGGGCGGCGCTCGGCGACGCTCTGTACCGCCTCGCGGAGGCCGGCATCCCGCTGCAGGGGGCGAGCGATCACGGGGTGAGCGAGGCGCTGTACCTGAGCGATCCCGACGGCAACGGCATCGAGCTCTATGTGGATCGCCCTCAGGACCAGTGGCCGAGAACGCCCGACGGCGAACTCCAGATGGTCACGCAGCGGCTCGACCTGCAGGATCTGCTCGCCAGCCGGGAGGCTTGACGAAATTCTCAACTCGGGCAGCCTGAAGCTTGGCAGACAAGCAGCAGGAGGTCCGGCCATGTGGAACGAGTTCAAGCAGTTTGCGCTTCGCGGCAACGTGGTCGATCTGGCCATCGGCATCATCATCGGTGCCGCCTTCAGCAAGATCGTGGATTCGCTGGTCGGCGACATCTTCATGCCTGTCATCGGGGCCGTCACCGGCGGTCTCGACTTCACAAACTACTTCACGCCCCTGTCGGAGGCCGTCACGGCGCCGGCTCTGGCGGAGGCCAAGAACCAGGGGGCCGTGCTCGCCTGGGGCAGCTTCATCACGGCCGCCATCAACTTCCTCATCATCGCCTGGATCCTGTTCCTCCTGGTCAAGGGCATGAACCGCCTGCGCCGCAAGGAGGATGCCAAGACCGGCACGGCCGACAAGCCTGCGGAACTTCCCGCCGACGTGAAGCTGCTGACGGAAATCCGCGACCTGATGAAGACAGGGCGGACGCTCTGAATCATCACCGGTTTCGATCGGATCGTTCGTCTTTTGTCATGCGACGCATTCGAGGCTTGCCTTGAGGGGCCGAACGGGCCATCCCTGTTCGCCGGCTTCTCAAGGAAACCCTCCCATGAATGCGTCCGTCTCGATGCCGTCCGTTTTCAACCTGCGCCCCGAGGCGGAGCAGGCGCCGACAAGCGGCATCGTCGACGTGTTCAGCTACGGCCGCCTGAAGTCCGGCATCATTCCGCTCTGGGTGGGCGAGGGCGATCTGCCGACGCCGCCCTTCATCTGCGAGGCGGCGGCGCAATCCCTCGCGAAGGGCGAGACCTTCTACACCTACCAGCGCGGCATTCCTGAGCTGCGCCAAGCCATTGCGCGCTACCACGAGCAGGTCTACCGCAAGGCTTTCGACCCTGAGCGCTTCTTCGTCACCTCCGGCGGCATGCCGGCCATGCAGCTTGCCTTCCGCATGCTCGCGGGCAACGGCGACGAGGTGCTGGTCCCCACGCCCGCATGGCCGAACTTTGCCGGCGCCATCACCATCGCCGGGGCGCGTCCCGTGCCCGTGCCGATGGCCATCGACAGCAAGGGCTGGCACCTCGATTTCGAGCGTCTCGAGAAGGCGATCACGCCGCGCACCAGGGTACTCGTCGTCAATTCGCCGTCGAACCCCACGGGCTGGGTCGCAAGCCACGACGACCTGCGCGCGGCGCTCGATCTCGCCCGCCGTCACGGCCTCTGGATTGTGGCGGACGAGATCTACAGCCGCTTCATCCACGATCCGGCTCTGACAATCGACGGACGCTCGCCGTCCTTCCGGGATCTGATGGAGCCCGAGGACAAGATCCTCTTCGTCCAGACCTTTTCCAAGAACTGGGCCATGACAGGCTGGCGGCTCGGCTGGCTGGAGGCTCCGCCTGCCCTCGGCCAGGTCATCGAAAATCTGATTCAGTATCAGACCTCGGGTACGCCGACCTTCATCCAGCGTGCGGGCGTGGCGGCCATCGAGCAGGGCGAGAGCTTCCTGGCCGATCAGATCGTTCGCGCCCGGCGTGGCCGGGAGATCGTCGCGCGGCTTTCTGAGACCGGTCTCGTCGAACTGCCGCCGCCGAGCGGCGCGTTCTACGCCTTCCTGAAGATCAAAGGCGCCACCAGCTCCAAGGACATCGCTTTCCGCCTCATCGACGAGGCGAATGTGGGCTTGGCGCCGGGCTCGGCCTTCGGCGATGCGGGCGAGGGATATCTGCGCCTGTGCTACCTGCGCAAGCCCGAGGATGTGGAAGAGGCCGTCCGCCGCATCGGCGAAGCGCTGCCGCGGCTCGTGGGCTAAAGCATCGGACCCAAAAGTCGATTTGCACTTTTGGGACCCATCCGATGCTTCTTCCATAAGTGAGAGCAACGTTCTTGCGGAAGGCGGGTCCTCTTTTCGCTGACGCGGCCCTTCGGGTCCGCACGATGCTCTAAGGCCCGCACGCTTTCCTGCACCATCGTCTTCGAACATGGCCTGTGCATCGACAGGCGCTGAACGCATGGCCTGTGCACGCCATCGGCATTTGACGGCAGGGGAAAGGGCGTCCATTGACCAGAACCGTGATGCGTCTCGTCCTTGCCCATCTCGCCCAGGTTCTGGTTGCGGCTCTCGGCGGCCTTGTCTTTCATTGGCTCGGCGTCCCGGCCGCGTGGCTGTCGGGGGCTGCCGTCGCAGCTGCCCTGTGGGGACTGACCGGCTGGGCCGTGCCCATGCCCCGTGCCCTGGCCGACGCCGCCATGATGATTTCAGGCGCCGCCATGGGCGCGGCCGTGACGCCTGCCGCCATCTCGGCCATGGGGCGCTATCCCGGCAGCCTGATCGTGCTGGTGATCGCGGTTTTTGCGATCTCCTATGCCTCCTCCTTCTGGCTCGTTCGCGTCTCCGGCTGGCGCAGGCTCGATGCCCTGCTGGCCTCCGCGCCGGGAGCGCTCTCGACGGTCATTGCCGTGGCGATCGACCGGAAGGCGGACGTCGCTTCCATCGCCATCGCGCAGAACCTTCGGCTCTTCGTCCTGATTGCGCTCCTCCCGAGCATCGTGGTCTTCATCGGTGGCGTCGAACACTCGAACGCACTGGTCGGGGAGGGGCTCCCGATCCAGAGCCCGAGAGGCATGGCCGTCATTCTCCTGGGAGGTCTCGTCCTCGGCGCCGTCTTCAAACAGCTGAAGGTGGCGGCTCCGGTCCTCTTGGGCGCGACGATCATGAGTTCGGTGAGCCACGGCACCGGGTTCGTGACCGGGGTCGTTCCTCCGGTCATCGCAACGGGCGGTCTCCTGCTGATCGGCCTCTTCATCGCCGAACGGTTCCGCAACATCCAGCGCTCGACCTTAAAGAAGTCCCTCCTGGCGGCGCTCGGCTCCTTCGCCGTCGCCATGGTGGTCGCGACGATCTTCGCAGGCCTGGCCGCCTGGCTGGCAGGCGTGAGCTTCGCCAACAGCCTGATCGCCTTCGCGCCGGGCGGGCTCGAAGCCATGACCGTGCTCGCCCTCGTCCTCGGGCTCGATCCGCTCTATGTGGGCATCCACCACCTCGTCCGGTTCCTCGGCATCGGCCTGGTGCTGCCGTTCCTGATCGGCTGGCTGCAGCGGGACAAGGCCGCGGCTGCGGAATAAGACCTAGGATCTCTCGTTTCTAAGCCGCTCCACCGCCTCCATGCGCGGCTTGGCGGTGTCCCACAGGCGCTTGGTGACGGCCGCGACGAGAGCCTCCGTCAGCAGCAGAAGGCCCGCCGAGGAATCCCAGTTGGATGGAGCGACGATGTGGGCGGGCAGCACGTGCCGCGCCACGCGGGCGATCGGGGAGAGCCAGGGATCGGTGAGCAGGACCACCGTCGCGCCCTGCCGTGCGGCCGTTTCGCAGAACGCCGTGACATCCCCCTGGTAGCGGCGGATGTCGTAGGCGACGATCACGTCCTTCCGGCCGATCTCGATCATCCGGTCGCGCCAGAGGGCAGGCTGGCCCTCGATGAAGTCCACATGGCTGCGCACGATGCGGAAATGGCTTTCCGCGTAGCGCGCGAGCGCGCCGGTGAAGCGCCCGCCGGTGAAATGGACGTGCCGGCGCGGATCGGAGAGGAGGGCCACGACCGCGTCGAACTCGGCCGGCGCGATGTTCTCTACAGTCGCCTTCAGGTTCCCGATCACCGCTTCCGCGAATGACGCAAGAGCCGGGGCGCCCTGGCCTTTGTCGGACGGGCCGGCCTTGGCGAGGGGCGAGAGCAGCTGGGCCTCCAGCTCCTCCCGCAGGTGCTTCTGAAAATCCGGGAATCCGCTGAAGCCGAGCCGGGTGACGAAGCGCAGCACGGATGGGGCGGAGATGCCGGCCCGCGAGGCGAATTCCGCCACCGTATCGAGGCCTGCGAAGGGGTAATGGCTCAGGAGCAGGTGGGCCGCGCGCTTCTCGCTGGGCGTGAAGGATTCCATCTCGAGCCTGATGCGTTCGGCAAGGCTCGGCGGGTCTGCTGGAGGGAGGCGACGGTCGCCACGCATACCGGATTGATTCACACCCCCTCCTTGACGCTTCTCAAAACCTGTATCAGAAATTTCAGAACCTGATAATTCCACAAGAAACGTATCAAGCGTTCAATCGGGGGCAATCCCTGCTTTAGGGCAGGTTGACGGAGAACCGCATGACGCAGGCGAGTCGGGCCGCAGCCGATCGATCCTCTGCCGCAACGGCAGGGCAGCCGGTTGCCGCCATCGAGAACCCGCAGGGGCGCTCGCCGATTCTGCTCATCTGCGAACATGCGTCAAATCATCTTCCCGCCCGCTACGGCGCCCTGGGGCTGGGACCGTCGGAGCTTGAAAGCCACATCGCCTGGGACCCCGGCGCGCTCGGCGTTGCCCGGGAACTCTCGCGGCTGCTCGATGCGCCACTGATCCACGCCACCGTCTCGCGTCTCGTGCTCGACCTCAACCGCGATCCATCCGCGCCGGATTCGATCTGGACCCTGAGCGAGCGCACCACGATCCCCGGCAATCTCGACCTCGACGAGGCGGAGCGGGCAATCCGCGTGCGCGAGGTCTACGATGCCTTCCACGATGCGGTAGATGCTTACGCGAATCCGCGCATGGCGGCAGGCCAGCTCGCCGCCGTCGTGTCCATCCATTCCTTCACCCCCGTGTATCGGGATGTGAAGCGGCCCTGGCAGATCGGCCTCATCTTCAACCGCGACGAGCGTTATGCCCGCCATGTGGAGGACGGCCTGAAGCAGGATCCGACGCTCACCGTCGGCATGAACGAACCCTATTCGCCGGCGGACCGGGTGTTCCACACCCTGGAGCGCCACGCCGAGAAGCGTGGCCTGCCTCCGCTGATGATCGAAATCCGCAACGACCTGATCCGCACGGAAGACGGACAGGCGTCGTGGGCCAACCGTCTGGCGCCGCTTTTGAGGGAGGGGGCACGGACGCTCTGATGACGGGCATGGCGCAGGATGTGCCGTGGCCCGAAACGCAGAACTTCTTGGAGGATCAGCTCAATGTCAGTCGGACAAGGAAGTCCCGGGGTTCATGCCCCGCCAGCCGGGGTGCAGAACACCGCCGGCGTCACCTACACCACGGTGGATCAAGACTACTTCGAAGCCCGGCGCCTCAAGCGCCACGCACGGGTCTGGTCGCTCTGGGCGCTCGGTGTCGGCGCGGTGATCTCGGGCCATTACTCGGGCTGGAACCTCGGCCTCGCCAATGGCTTCGGGGCGATGTTCTTCGCCACGATCATCATCGCCATCATGTATCTCGGCCTCACCTTCTCGCTCGCCGAGATGTCGCCGGCCCTGCCGCATACGGGTGGCGCCTATTCCTTCGCCCGTACCTCCATGGGGCCGTGGGCGGGCTACATCACGGGCATCGCGGAGAACATCGAGTTCGTGCTCACCCCTGCGGTGATCGTGTTCTTCATCAGCTCGTATCTCTCGGCGATCTTCGACACGGCGCCGGCGTTCCAGCCAGTGTACTGGGTGTTGTGCTACGCGCTCTTTGTCGGCCTGAACATCATCGGCGTCGAACTCTCGTTCAAAGTCACGGTGACGGTCACCCTGGCGGCGCTCGCAGTGCTGGGCTTCTTCTACGTCTCGGTTCTGTTCTCCGGCCAGTTCGACTTCTCGCGCTGGGCACTGAACATCGGACCCGATGGGGCAGAGCTGCCGAGCGGCAACGGCCCCTTCCTGCCCTTGGGCGTCGGCAGCATCCTGGCCTCGCTGCCCTTCGCCGTCTGGCTCTTCCTCGCCATCGAGCAGCTGCCGCTGGCGGCCGAAGAATCGCACGATCCGCAGCGCGACATGCCCAAGGGCATCATCGCCGGCATCTTGACGCTGATCGCCTCCGCGTTCCTCGTGCTCTTCCTGAACACGAGCATCGCGCCGGGCGCGGTGGGCTTGGGCAAATCGGGCGAGCCTTTGCTCGACGGGTTCCGAACCCTGTTCGGCACGGACATCGCGAAGATCCTTGCGGCCATCGCGGTGATCGGCCTCATCGCCTCGTTCCACACCATCATCTTCGCCTTCGGCCGGCAGATCTACTCGCTGTCGCGGGCCGGCTACTTCCCGAGCTTCCTGTCGGTCACGCATGGCGAGCGCAAGACGCCGCATGTGGCGCTGGTCGCAGGTGCGGTGCTGGGCCTCCTGGTGATGCTGATCATCTGGTTCTCGGCAGGGGCCGAGGCGGGTGCCACGGTCATCGGCGGCACGCTGCTCAATATGGCGGTGGCGGGCGCGATGCTGGCCTACTTCATGCAGGGCATGTCCTATGTGGTGCTCAAGCGGAAGTTCCCGAACCTGCACCGCTCCTACAGGAGCCCGTTCGGCGTGGCGGGGGCGGTCATCTGCATGGTGATCGCGGCGGTGACGCTCTACTTCCAGCTCACCGACTCGGTCTTCCGGACCGCCGTCATCGGCGTTGCGGTCTATTATGCGGTGATGATGGCCTACTTCCTGCTCGTCGGCCGGCATAAGCTCATCCTCTCTCCGGAGGAGGAGTTCGCGCTCACCAGGGGCGAGAGCGAGTACAAGTCCTACTAATCCTTCGGGAGCGCACAGCTTGTGCGCTCCCTTTCTCATTCAGCGGTCAAGGTTTTTCGTATGGACGCTCCCAAGATCAAGAACGCCGCCGATGCGCTCGAATACGTGCGCAGCCGCGATCTGCCCTTCGTGAAGATCGGCCTCACCGATGTGGACGGCATCATGCGCGGCAAGTACATGGCCCGCGACAAGTTCGAATCCGCCCTCGACAAGGGGTTCGGCTTCTGTGACGTGGTGCTGGGCTGGGACTCCAACGATCAGCTCTACGACAACACCACGCTCACCGGCTGGCATACGGCCTATCCCGATGCGACCGCGCGCGTGATCCCGGAATCCATGCGCCTCATTCCCTTCGAGAACGACCTGCCGTTCTTCCTCGCCGAGTTCGAGGGCTATGCGGAGGCGGCCTGCCCGCGCGGCGTGCTTCGGCGGGTGCTCAAGAAAGCCGAGGACATGGGCTTTGCCGTCTCGGCCGCGGCCGAGTTCGAGTTCTTCCTGTTCGAGGAAACGCCACATTCCGTGCGCGAGAAGAGCTACCGCGACCTGAAGAACATCACGCCGGGCTTTTTCGGCTACTCGGTGCTGCGCTCCGGCGTGCACGGGGATTTCTATCATGAGCTTCTCGACCTCGGCAGGAAGATGGACTTCGAGATCGAGGGGCTGCACACGGAAACCGGACCCGGCGTGCTGGAGGCCGCAATCCGGGTCGACGACGCCTTGAGCGCGGCCGACAAGGCGGCTCTGTTCAAGACCTACACCAAGATCCTGGCCCAGCGCCGCGGCTGGATGGCCACCTTCATGGCCAAGTGGTCACGGGACTGGCCCGGCCAGTCCGGCCACCTCCATGCGTCCCTCAAGGATCTGCGCACCGGCAAGGGCGCCTTCTACGACCCGCAGGCCAAGCACAACATATCGGAGCCCATGCGCTGGTTCGTGGGCGGTCAGCAGCAGCTGATGCCGGAAATCCTCGCCATGGTGGCCTGCACGGTGAACAGCTACACACGGCTGATTCCCGGCTTCTGGGCACCGACCGACTCCGCCTGGGGTGTCGAAAACCGCACCACGGCGCTGCGCGTCATTCCGGGCTCCGAGAAGTCGCAGCGGGTGGAGTACCGGGTCGCCGCCGCCGACATCAACCCTTACATCGCGCTTGCCGCCGCCATCGGCTCGGGGCTCTGGGGCATCGAGAACCGGATCGATCCGGGCGAGCCGATCGAAGGAAATGCCTATGCGGTCGAGCATCCGAAGGAGCGGGCCCTGCCGCGCTCCCTCGGCGAGGCGGCCGAGCGGCTCAGGGGCTCGCAGGCCGCGCGCCAGCTCTTCGGCGATACCTTCGTCGACCATTACGCTGCAACCCGGGAATGGGAGGAGCGCGAGGCGCGCAAGGCTATCACCGATTGGCAGCTCGCCCGTTACTTCGAGATCATTTAAGAGTCCAGGAAGTCATAAAGAGCCAAGCGCATTTTTCCCTCCCCCTTGCGGGAAGGGTGTGCCGCACAGCGGCCGGGTGGGGGTCGAAAAGTCGGAGCGCTTCGTGGTCGCTCAGGTTTGAGTCTGATACAGCGTCTGACTGGTTCGATCCCTTACCCAGCTGCACCACCCCCACCCCTTACCCCTCCCCGCAAGGGGGAGGGGATCATTGCTGAAGGAGACGGCCTTATGGCCGATACCGATATCGTCTGCATTTCCCCCGTCGACGGACGCGAGCTCGTCCGCCGCCCCATCATGTCCGAGGCTGCCATCGATGCGGCGATCACGTCCGCCCGTGACGCGCAGAAGGCCTGGCGCAACGCCACCATCGCGGAACGTGCCGGCAAGGTTTCGGCCTTCCTGGATGCGCTGCTTGCTATGAACCAGGAGGTGGTGCCCGAGATTGCCCAGCAGATGGGCCGGCCGGTGCGCTACGGGGGCGAGTTCCGGGGCGTCGAGGAGCGGGCGCGCTACATGATCGGCATTGCCGAGAAGAGCCTGCAGCCCATTCCGGCCGACGACGAGAAGGCGGGCTTCCGCCGCATGATCAAGCGCGAGCCTGTGGGCCTCGTCCTCGTGATCGCGCCGTGGAACTATCCCTATCTCACCGCCATCAACACCATCGTGCCGGCCCTCATGGCCGGGAATGCGGTGCTGTTGAAGCACGCCTCGCAGACGGTGCTGGCGGGTGAGCGCTTTCAGATGGCCATGGACCGTGCCGGCATGCCGAAGGGCCTGTTCCAGAACCTGCATCTCTCCCACGACCAGACAAGCCGCATCCTGGGCGGCGGGTTGGTCGATCATTGCAACTTCACAGGCTCAGTCTCCGGCGGACGATCCATCGAGCGCGCTGCGGCCGGCTCCTTCACCTCCCTCGGCCTCGAGCTCGGCGGCAAGGACCCGGCCTATGTGCGCGAGGACGCCAATCTCGATCATGCGATCGAGAACCTCGTGGACGGTGCCTTCTTCAACTCGGGGCAATGCTGCTGCGGCATCGAGCGCATCTACGTTCACGAGAAGCATTACGACCGCTTCGTCGAAGGCTCGGTCGATCTCGTGAACACCTACGTGCTCGGCAATCCGCTCGACGATGCGACGACCCTTGGGCCCATGGCTCACAAGCGCTTCGCCGATCTCGTGCGCGGGCAGAATGCGGAAGCCGTGGCGAAGGGCGCGAAGGCGCATATCGACACGAAGCGATTTGCCGCCGACACCGGCGACAGCGCTTATCTCGCGCCGCAGGTGCTGACCAATGTGGACCACTCCATGAGCGTCATGCGCGAGGAGAGCTTCGGCCCCACCGTCGGCATCATGAAGGTGAAGGGCGACGAGGAGGCGATCCGCCTCATGAACGACTCGCCCTACGGCCTGTCAGCCGCCATCTGGACCTCCGACGTCGACGCGGCGGAAGCCATCGGCGAGAAGCTGGAAACCGGCACCGTGTTCATGAATCGCTGCGACTATCTCGATCCCGCCCTCGCCTGGACCGGGGTGAAGGATACGGGCCGCGGCGCGAGCCTGTCGCGGCTGGCCTACGAGTCGCTCACCCGTCCGAAATCCTACCATCTCCGTCAGATCTGATTGAAAGCACCATGACCACGTCTCCCCGCTCCAACTGGAACTACCCCACTGCAATCCGCTTCGGCGCAGGTCGCATTTCAGAACTCGCCGAGGCGTGCAAGTCGGTCGGCATGCAGGCTCCGCTCATCGTGACGGATCCGTTTCTGGCGACTCAAGCCATGACGAAGGCGGCGCTCGATCAGCTGATCTCCGCCGGCCTCAAGGCGGCAATATTCTCCGACATCAAGCCGAACCCGGTCGAGACCAACGTGTACAAGGGGCTGGAAGCCCTGAAGGCCGGCCGGCACGACGGCGTCGTCGCCTTCGGCGGCGGCTCGGCGCTCGATGCCGGCAAGGTCATCGCCTTCATGGCGGGCCAGACCCGGCCCATGTGGGAATTCGAGGATATCGGCGACTGGTGGACCCGCGCGGATCCCAAGGGCATCCAGCCGATCATCGCGGTGCCCACGACGGCCGGCACAGGATCGGAGGTCGGCCGCGCCGGCGTGATCACGCAGGAGGCCACGCACACCAAGAAGGTGATCTTCCATCCGCTCATGATGCCGAAGATCGTGATCTGCGATCCGGAGCTGACGGTGGGCATGCCGCCCCACATCACCGCTGGCACGGGCCTCGACGCGCTCGCGCACTGCATCGAGGCCTATTGCGCGCCGGGCTATCACCCGCTGGCCGACGGCATCGCGGTGGAAGGCATCCGCCTCGTGAAGGAATACCTGCCGCGTGCGTACAAGGACGGCAAGGACATCGAAGCCCGCGCGCAGCTGATGTCGGCGGCCGCCATGGGCGCCACGGCGTTCCAGAAGGGGCTCGGTGCGATCCACGCTCTCTCGCACCCGACCGGTGCGCTCTATGACACCCATCACGGCCTGACCAACGCGGTCTTCATGCCCTACGTGCTGGTCTATAACCGCCAGGCGATCGAGGAGCGGATCCAGCGGCTCGCCGCTTATATCGGCCTCGAGCCCTCGTTCCAGGCCTTCCTCGACTGGGTGCTGCAGATTCGCAAGGATCTCGGCGTGCCGCATACGCTGGAAGGCTTGAAGGTCGACAGCGCCCGTTTCGACGAAATGTCCGAGATGGCTCCGAACGATCCGACGGCCGGCGGCAATCCCGTGCCGATCACCAGGGAGAGTGCCCGCAAGCTCTTCGAGGACGCGCTGGCCGGGCGTCTCTGAACGCTCGTCACGTAAAAAGGCGCCGCTGTTCAACGCAGCGGCGCCTTCTGCTTTGATGGCTCTCTCGTTCTTACGCAGCGGCCTTCAGCGGCGTCTTGCGCTCGGCCCGGAGCGACTTGAGGGCTTCCGTCCAGCGGAGAAGTTCGTCGAGCATCGCGGCAGCCGAGGTTTTGTAGATCTCGGGAGCATTGAGCCTGCCGTTCTCGTCCAGGTTCTGGAACACCATCGGCATCGGAACGCCTTCCGGAATCGGCATCATCTTCAAGGTGGTGACGATCTGCTTGGCCATCTGCACCGAGCGCAATCCACCGGAGATGCCGCCATAGCTCACGAAGCCGGCGGGAGCGTAGTTCCATTCGCGCGACAGGTAGTTCAGCGCATTCACCAGCGCCGGCGGCGGAGCATAGTTGTACTCCGGCGTTACGAACACGAAGGCATCGGCCGCCGACACGCTTTCGGCCCATGCCTTGGTATGGGCATGGTGGTAGCTCTGCTTCATGGGGTGCTCGGGCTCGTCGAAGAGCGGCAGGTTGAACTCTGCGAGATCGACCAGGACCGGCTCGAACTTGCCGTGTTCGTCCACATATTCTGAGAACCACCGGGCGATGCCCGGGCCGACCCGGCCGGGACGCGTGCTGGCGATGATGACGTGAAGCTTGGGCTTCATGGGATTTCCTTGGTTTGCAATCGGAGGCGGGAACAATTAAGTTCCCTTTTGTTACCAAGGACCATTAAGTAACTTCAGAAGCATTCCGCAAGGAGGCACTTTCATGTCACCCAGTCACATCCATGTGCCCACCGATTGCCGCACCGTGACGGAGATCCTGTCCCGGGTAGGCGACAAATGGAGCATCCAGGTGGTGGTGCAGCTGGGCGAAAGGCCTAAGAGATTCAACGAATTGCGCCGCCTCGTGAGCGGTATTTCCCAGCGGATGCTGACCCTCACGCTGCGGGGGCTGGAGCGCGACGGGCTGGTCACACGCACCGTCTACCCCACCATTCCGCCCCGGGTGGATTACCAGCTCACAGGGCTGGGCTGCTCCCTGCTCAAGACTGTCCGTGCCCTGGGCGACTGGGCAATCCAGAACAGGGATGAGATTCTGGCCGCCCGCCGGCGCTTCGATGCGGCAGGCGACGAGGCTGATCGGCAGCAGCCTGATGCAGCCTGAGGGTCAGGCTGCGATCCTGCGCTCCAGAACCTCCCAGAGCTTGTGGTCCCGGAAGGTCCCGATCGTCGCATCGGCGCCGACTTTGGTGAGTTCCGCAGCGCTCAAGCCCGTCAGGACGCCGAAGGAGAACAGTCCCGCCGCCTTGGCGGCCTTCATGCCTGAGGGCGAATCCTCGAAGGCGATCGCCTCCTCGGCGCGAATGCCAAGACGTTCCACGGCTGTGAGATAGGGAAGGGGATCGGGCTTGCCGCGCTCGACCTGATCGATGGTGATCTTGACCTCGAAACGGTCGGTAATGCCCAGAATATCGAGGATATGGGTTGCATTCAGAAGCGGGGCATTGGTGACCAAGGCAAGCCTGATGCCGCGGGCATCCGCCCAATCGAGCAGTTCAAGCAGGCCCTTCAGGGGCTTGAGCTCGAGCGCCAGCCGCCGGAAGGCAGCTTCCTTTCGCTCGGCGTAGACCACGTGCTCCTGGACCGGCAGGTGGGGCAGGAGCGCGGCGAAGATCGACTCATTGGTGTGGCCTATGATCGAGGTGCGATACAGATCCTCATCGATCACGACCCCCTCGGGGCCCAGGGTCTGAGCAAAGGCTTCCAGGTGGGCCGGATCGCTATGCACCAGGGTGCCGTCCATGTCGAAGATCAGGGCTTTGAGCATCGCGTCGTCTCGAGAATGCGTTGAATAGTGACGAAGGGAATAAACGCTTGCGCCCTGGAATGCACCCTGTTGGATCTGCAACCCTGCTCTAATATTCCCGTGAAGGTGGCCCCGGACCGTTCTCAAGCATCCGGAATGATGGCGACGCCGCGCTGGGTTGAGAAGGAGATCGAAACCGGAGTTCCAGGCGCAATCGCCTCCTTGCGCCCGTACTGAACCACGAACAGGTTTCCGATCGGGCTCTCCACGTCGTATTCCACCTGCGTGCCGAGATAGGATGTCTTGCGCACGGTGCCGGCCAGGGCTCCGGCCTGCACAGCCTCGTCGAGAAAAATGGCATCCGGCCGGGCAGCCAGCTTCACGGGTCCCTGGCCGGCTCCGCGATGGGGGAGCTGGAGATTCAGGCCGCCGATCCTTACCTGCGCCAAAGGTCCGGCGATGCTGGCAAGATCCCCGGTGATGATGTTGGCGTCGCCGATGAAATCGGCAACGAACAGGTTCGCCGGCTCCTCGTAGAGCTCGTGCGGCGTGCCGGTCTGGGCGATGCGGGCGTTCGACATGACGATGATGTGGTCGGAGACCGCAAGCGCCTCCTCCTGGTCGTGCGTCACATAGGCCACGGTGAGATTGAGGTTCTGCTGCAGCTCGCGGATGTCCTCGCGCACGCGCCGCCGCAGCTTGGCATCGAGGTTCGACAAGGGTTCATCGAAGAGCAGGACCTGCGGCTCCAGCACGAGGGCGCGGGCCACCGCCACACGCTGCTGCTGCCCGCCGGAGAGTTCGGAGGGCGCGCGCTTCTCAAGACCCTTCAGGCCGATGATATCGAGCTTTTCCATAGCCATCGCGTAAGCGTCCTTTTTCGGGACACCCTGCACGGTCGGGCCATAGGCGACGTTCTCCAGGACGGACATATGCGGGAAGAGCGCGTAGGACTGGAACACCATGCTCACGTCGCGGTCGGCAGCGGACAGGTTCGTCACATCGCGGTCGCCGATCAGAATCTGGCCCTCGCTCGCCATCTCCAGCCCGGCGATCATGCGCAGGGTCGTGGTCTTGCCGCAGCCGGAGGGCCCGAGCAGGGTGACGAGCTGTCCGGGCTCGATGGTGAAGGAGACGTTGTCCACGGCCGTGACGTTGCCATAGCGCTTCGTCACGTTGCGGAATTCCACGGAAGCCGCATGCTTCTTGGACGCGGCGATTCGTGAGAGGGAGTGGACGGAGGACATCTTGTTCATGGAACCGCCTGCACGACAACGGGGGAGGGGGCGGCGCTCGCGCTGCGGCGCCCGAGGCGCCGCTCGCCGACGATGAGCTGGATCGCCACGATGGCAAGCAGCATGACGAGGATGAGCGCGGTGGAATAGGCAATCGCAAGGCCGAACTCGCCCGCCTCGACGCGGCCGACGATATAGGTCGTCGCCATGTTGTACTCGGCGGTGACGAGGAAGATCACGGCGCTCACGGCCGTCATGGCACGCACGAAGGAATAGACCAGGGAGGCGACGATGGCCGGCCGCAGCAGCGGCAGCACCACGCGGCGCATGGTCGTGGACGAGCGGGCACCCAGGGTGAGGGAGGCTTCGTCGAGGCTCTTGTCGATCTGGCTCAAGGTGGCGATGCCGGAGCGCACGCCCACGGGCATGTTGCGGAACACGAAGCACATCACGAGGATGAAGCCCGTACCGGTGATCTCGATCGGCGGCACGTTGAAGGCGAGGATGTAGGACACGCCCACCACGGTGCCGGGAATGGCGAAACTGAGCAGCGTGCCGAACTCGAAGGAGCGCTGGCCGGAGAAGCGCTGGCGGGTGAGGAGATAGGCCGTGAGCAGGCCGATGGCAGCGGTGAGCGGCGCCGAGAGAGCCGCCACCTTCACAGTGGCGAAGAACGAGTTCCAGGCCGAGCCCGAGAAGTACAGGCCCCAATCGGCCCGTTCGACGCGGAAGGCGGTGAGGAAATGCTCGAGAGTCGGGGTGTAGTCGCGGCCCATGGAGCGGACGAAGGCACCGACGACGATGATCGCATAGACGGCAACTGTGAAGATCGCCCAGGGGATGGCCGTGAAATAGGAGGCCAGAGCGACCCGCCGCGGCAGCGGCAGCGGAATGCCTGAATCGCCCTTGCCGGTCACCGTGGTGTAGACCTTCTTGCCGAGCCAGGCATGCTGCAGCCAGAAGGCGCCGAGCGTGAAGGCGAGCAGGATGATGGAAAGCACCGCGGCGCGGCCCTGATCCTGCTGCGCACCGACCACCGCGAAGAAGATCTTGGTGGAGAGCACCTCGTAATTGCCGGCGAGCACCAGGGGGTTGCCGAAATCCGCAAGGCTCTCGACGAAGCCGAGCAGGAAAGCATTGGCGAGGCCCGGGCGCATGAGCGGCAGCGTCACGGTCCAGAAGGTGGTCCAGCTCTTGGCGCGCAGGGTCTGGGATGCCTCCTCCAGCGTCGGGCTGATGCCCTGGACCACGCCGATGAGAACCAGGAAGGCAATCGGCGTGAACGCCAGGAGCTGGGCGATGAACACGCCGGGAAGGCCGTAGATCCAGCGCGAGCGCGGTACGCCGAACCACTCCCAGAGAACATTGGACAGGGCGCCCGAGCGGCCGAAGAGCAGGATCAACGCGAGGCCGATCACGAAAGGCGGCGTGATGATGGGCAGGACGCTCATCACGCGCAGGAGCTTCTTGTAACGGAACTCGGTGCGGGTCGCGATAAGCGCGAAGGCAAGGCCCAGAGCCGTGGTGCCGAAGGCGACGAGCAGCCCGAGGAACAGGGTGTTCCAGGCCACGCCGCAGCGCAGGTCGCTCGTCAGGCAGTCCAGGCCCCAGATCGACCTGTCCATGAACTTGGCCACGAACTCGGACGGCGCGAAATTGCCGCTGTTGTCCGCGAATGCGCTCGCCAGGATCGTGGAAACCGGAAAGAAGACGAAGACGAGGATGAGCGCAACGACTGCGCCGATGGACGAGGTGACGAAGGCATCGCCGCGGCACCAGCCGCGCGCCGCAAGGCCATGGCAGAGAACGAAGAGGAACGAGGTCGCGGTGAGGGCCGCGCCATAGCCCATGCCGGCCTGGCTCGGACCCGGCTCGCCGAACAGGCTCCTCAGAAGGTCTGAGGTCCAGCCGTTGAGGCCGATGGTGAATCCCTGAATGACGATGAGGGCGAGGCCGAGTAGTCCCGATGCGACCAGCCAGGTGCCCCTCTGCCGGACCAAGGGCCGGACGACAGGAACCAGGGCCATGCCGAGCGGCACCAGGATCGGCAGAAGCCACCAGGCCCCCCGAAGGGCTTGCATCAGCGCCGACCCGCTGACGAAGTAATCGGCCATGGTGGGAGCGGCGGAGCGATCGAATCCATACCAGGGCAGGAGGGCAAATCCGACCCAGCTCAGAACGATCCAGCCAAGGGTTGCCCGTGACATCTTTGTATTCCCGCCTCACGGCCGGCGAGGTGCCCGGCCTGTCATTCCGTCAGTTCAAAAAATAAGCCTTCGGCGAGGCGGCTCACGCCTCGCCGAAGGTGATCGAGCCGACTATTTCGGCAGGTTCTTCACCTCGTTGTCCCACTTGGACAGGAGGCGCCTGCGCTCGTCGGAGGATCCGTATTTCGCGAAGTCGAAGTTGATCAGCTTGACGTCGGCGAGCTTCGGAGACTGCGGCGGAATCGGGGTGTTCTTGTTCGAGGGCACTTGGTAGGATTTGGCCTCGGCGCCGAGCTTCTGCGCGTCTGCGGTCAGCGCCCAGTCGTAGAACTTCTTGGCGCTGTCCATGTTCTTGGCGCCCTTGATGATCGACATGGAGCCGATCTCGTAGCCCGTGCCTTCGCAGGGAGCGACGACCTTCACCGGCGCCTTGTCGACGACCATCGTCACCATGTCGTGCATGAAGGTGATGCCGACGGTTGTCTCACCCAGCGCTGTCGCCTTAGCGGGAGCCGCCCCCGACTTGGTATATTGGTTGACGTTCTTGTGCAGGGCCTTGAGGTACTCGAAGCCCTTGTCCTCACCCATGATCTGGATGATGGTGGCGAGAAGCGTATAGGCCGTGCCGGAAGAGTTCGGATCGGCGACCTGCACCTCGTCCTTCAACTCGGCCTTGAGCAGGTCGGCCCAGCACTTCGGCTCACCGACATTGTTCGACTTGGCCAGGTCGGTGTTGAAGCCGAAGCCGAGTGCGCCGGAATAGATGCCGACCGTGCGCTGCTTGGACTGATCCCATTGGCGTACCGCCCAGTCCTGAAGCTCGCTCATCTTCGGTGACTTATAGGCGTCAGTGAGGCCTTCCTCTGCGGCCTGCATGTGAGGGTCGCCGGTGCCGCCCCACCAGATGTCCGCCCGCGGATTGGCCGCTTCGGCCTTAACCTGCGCATAGATCTCGCCGGAGCTCTTGCGGGTCATGGAAACCTTGATCCCGGTCTCGCGCTCGAACGAAGTGGTCATGGCGCGGCACCATTCCTCCTGAACGGCGCAATACATGACCAGAGCGCCCTGGGCTTGGGCTGCCCCGGCGGACATGAACGACAGGGCCGTCATGGCGCCTGCCAGCATGGTCGCCGCAGCGAAAGTCTTCTTGAGTTTCATTCCATCCTCCCGTGTTGTCGTTTTTGCTTGGCCGGCTAAGCTCTCCCCATTGCGGCGGCGGGTCAAGAGCCTTGCCGATCATTCAAATGTGAATCTTTGGAATAACATGCCCGGCTCAAGGCTCCTTGGAAATTCCGGTGGCAGCCGTCAGGGCAGCTGCCAATTCCGGCGTGCAGGCAAGGACAGGGTTACCTTTGCGAAGACCGTCCTTGGCCAGGAAGTTGTTGGTCCAGCCGCCTGCCTCCTCGATGATCAGAAGACCGGCCAGGGCGTCCCAGGAATTGATGTGGAGCTCGCAATAGGCGTCGATGCGCCCGTCGGCGACGTAAGCTAGGCCGAGGGTTCCCGAGCCGGCGCGGCGCACATTGGCCCCGCCCGTCTTCAGCTTGTCGACGGCGGCGATGTAGGGCTCGGGCGGCAGGCGCGGCGACCAGCCGGCCTCCACGGTCGCCTGGTTCATGTCGGCCAGGCCACTCACCCAGATCGGCTCTCCGTTGAGGATGGCGCCGCGCCCGCGCTGGGCGGTGTAGAGCTCCGCATGCATCACGTCATAGATCACGCCGATCTCAATGCTGCCGTCGCGCACGAACGCGATGGAGATGGCGAAATGCGGGATGCCGCGGGCGAAGTTCGCAGTGCCGTCGATGGGGTCCACCACCCAGACGTCGCGCTCGAAGGAGCCGCCGCCTTCCTCGCCGAAAAAGGAATCTTCAGGGAACAGGGCGCTCAGGCGGGTGCGGATCAGCTCCTCCACCTCCGCGTCCGTGGCGGTGAGAAAATCCTGAGGGCCCTTGAAGTCGGGCCGCTGCGAGCGCGGACGCTCCAGGAAGCGCTTGCGCGCCAGCACGCCCGCTTCGCGCGCGATCGCGCAGGCGGCGGCAAATCTCATGTCCAGACCGTTGGTCGTCATTGGGGCAGGGTATCCTTCTGGATCAAAAGCGGGGCCTTCATTGTTATGAGCCCGTCATGGAGCTTCGAGAGGATGGGAGAAAGGTATGAGTTCAAAGGCGGCAATGTCCTCATAACTTTTAGTCCAAGCCCTTTCTTAGCCGGCTCAAATCATCTACGTTACAATTTTACCCGATAGGAACCCTACTCTCGTCGAATGCCTCAGACCCCCAAAGACAAACTCAGTCAGGTTGCTGCACTGCCCTTTCGAATCCGAGACGGAAGGATCGAGGTGCTTCTTGTTACGTCACGGGAGACCAAGCGCTGGCTGATCCCCAAAGGCTGGCCCATGAAGGGCAAGAAGCCCCACAAGGCAGCCGCTCAGGAGGCGGAGGAGGAGGCAGGCGTCAAGGGCGAGATCAAGAACAAGCCTCTGGGCTCCTACGATTACTGGAAGCGCCGGGCAGCGCATTTCGACCTGTGCCAGGTCAATGTCTATCCGCTTGAGGTATCCAAGCAGCTCAAGTCCTGGCGTGAAAAGGGACAGCGTCAGGCGCAATGGTTTGATGTCGAGGAAGCAGCCCACCAAGTGCTGGAGCCGGCTCTCGCCGATCTGATCCGCAGCCTGCCGGAGCATGTCTGACTCACGGACTCCGAGGGGGTAGACAGCAGTTTTTGCAGCCCTTCAGGGAACGCAAAGCCCTTCAAGAAGTCTTTCCTGTGACGAAGGCGGTCGAGCAGTGAAGCTTGGCCATTTTCCAGACAGTGAGGGAGACGTCCATGAAGGCGCTTGTTTGGCATGGCACCACCGATATCCGCTGCGATTCGGTTCCCGATCCGCAGATCGAGCACCCGCGCGACGCGATCATCAAGGTGACGAGCTGCGCCATCTGCGGCTCGGATCTCCACCTCTACGACCATTTCATGCCCGGCATGAAGTCCGGCGACATCATGGGCCACGAGAGCATGGGCGAGGTGGTCGAGGTCGGCCCGGAGGCGAAAGGCAAGCTGAAGGTCGGCGACCGGGTGGTGATCCCCTTCACCATCATCTGCGGCGAGTGCGAGCAGTGCAAACGCGGCAATTTCTCGGTCTGTGAGCGGACGAACCGGAACGGCCACATCGCCGCCAAGGCCTTCGGGCACACCACGGCCGGTCTGTTCGGCTATACGCACCTGACCGGCGGCTATCCAGGTGGGCAGGCCGAGTATCTGCGCGTTCCCTTCGCCGATGCCACGCACATCAAGGTTCCCAGCACGCTGTCGGACGAGCAGCTTCTCTTCCTCAGCGACATCTTTCCCACCGGCTGGCAGGCCGCGGTGCAGTGCGACATCGAGCCGACCGACACGGTGGCGATCTGGGGTGCAGGTCCCGTCGGCCAGATGGCGATCCGCAGCGCCATCCTGCTCGGCGCGAAGCAGGTGATCGCCATCGATCGCGTTCCCGAGCGTCTCGACATGGCGAGAGCCGGCGGCGCCATCACGATCAACTTCGATGAAGAGAGCGTGATCGAGCGCCTCAACGAACTCACCAACGGCAAGGGTCCCGAGAAGTGCATCGACTCGGTCGGTATGGAGGCTCATGCCGCCGGCACGGTCGACGCGATGTACGATCGCGTGAAGCAGGCAACCATGATGGAGACGGACCGTCCGCACGTTTTGCGCGAGATGGCCTATGTCTGCCGTCCCGCAGGCACGCTCTCGGTGCCCGGCGTCTATGGCGGGCTGCTCGACAAGATCCCCTTCGGTGCGATCATGAACAAGGGCCTCACGATCCGGACCGGCCAGACGCACGTGAACCGCTGGACCGACGATCTCCTGCGCCGAATCGAGGAAGGCCAGATCGATCCGTCCTTCGTCATCACCCACACGGTGGGGCTCGATGAGGGACCCGACATGTACAAGATCTTCCGCGACAAGCAGGACGGCTGCATCAAGGTCGTTCTCAAACCCTGATAGGTGAGATCATGCGTTACGAAACCGAAAGAACACGCCGTCGTGGCCATGCTGATACGGCTACCGACACCCTGGCCCGCGGTCTTGGAATCTTCTCCATCGCTCTGGGCATTGCCGAGATTGCGGCACCGCGCGCCCTGGCCCGGGCCCTTGGCATGAAGGGGCAGGAGGGTCTGATCGCAGGCTACGGCGTGCGCGAGATCGCGACCGGCATCGGCATCCTGGCATCGAAGGACCCGACTCCATGGATCTGGGGTCGCGTGGCGGGCGACGGGCTCGATCTGGCGACCCTGGCGACGGCGCTCGAGGGCAGGAATCCGAAGAAGGGCAATGTCGGCATTGCCATGGCGGCCGTGGCCGGCGTGACGGCGCTCGACGTCTACTGCGCCCAGACGCTGAGCCGCGAGAGCCCGCATCCCCTGCCGCCGATGCAGGATTATTCCGACCGCACCGGTTATCCAGGCGGGATCGAGCAGAGCCATGGCGCGGCGCGGGACTTCGAGGTGCCGCGGGACTTCCGCGCGCCCGAGGCCATGCGGCCCTACACCCAGCCGCAGGCTCAGCAACGGCCGATGCCGTCCATGTAATCTCAAGGCATGGCAAAGCCGCAGGTTTTCACCATCGGTTACGAGGGAGCGGACGTGGACCGCTTCCTCACCGCCCTGAAGGATGCGGGCGTCGCGACGCTGGCCGACGTGCGCGCCGTTGCGCTCTCCCGCAAGCGCGGTTTCTCGAAATCCGCCCTGCGGGACGCCCTGGCTCAGCAGAGCATCGGCTACGAGCACTTCATCAAGCTCGGGACGCCGAAGGAGGGCCGCCAGGCGGCACGCGCCGGCGATGGCGATCTCATGCGCCGGATCTATTGCGATGAGGTTCTGACCACTGAGCCGGCGCAAGCGGCCTTCCGTGACCTGGAGGCGTTGGCCGAAGCCCGGCCGATCTGCCTCCTGTGCTTCGAGCGCGATCCGGCGAACTGCCATCGTACGGTGCTGGCGCAGCGCTTGGCCGAACGCGGCTTCGAGACGGTGGATCTCACGGTTCTCTGACGCTACAAGGCGAGGAGACGCAGGCAGGGCAGGGCACTCATGAATGCAATCGTCACGGCCGTGAGCCGGAGCCCCGAGCATGGGTTCAGCAAGCCCAATCAGGCTTCCATCCGCCTTCTGGCAGGTCTCGGCGTCGAGGGAGACGCCCACCTCGGCACTACGGTCAAGCACCGCTCGCGGGTGGCCAAGGACCCCACACAGCCGAACCTGCGGCAGGTGCATCTCATTCATTCGGAGCTTTTCGAAGAACTCGCGGCCAGAGGCTTTGCCGTTGAGGCTGGCGAGTTGGGCGAGAACGTCACGACTCGCGGGATCGATCTTCTCGGCCTTCCGGCCGGAGCGCGCCTCCACCTTGGCGGGGGGGCAGTCATCGAGGTCACCGGCTTGCGCAATCCTTGCGTCCAGATCGACAGGTTTCGGAAGGGGCTCATGAAGGCGGTGCTAGGCAAGGACGAGCAGGGCAACGTCGTCCGCAAGTCCGGCGTCATGGGAATCGTGTGCGAGGGTGGCGAGGTCCGGCCCGGAGATGCCATTCGGATAGAACTGCCGGCGGGACCGCACCGGCCGCTTGAAGTCGTGTAGATCCGTCGGAACGCGATGAAACAAAAGTGCGGTTGCCAAGTTGAACGAACTGCACTATTTTGCACCCAGGTTTCAATTCTTAGAGAGGGAGGACTGCATGGCTTTTGTGTGCTTGCTGAACGTTCCTCCCGCGTCCCGGCCGAAATCATAGGCTGGGCCAGGCGGGGCTCCAAGGCCCGGCAAACCTTACCAAGTTCTCCATATCCTTGACCATCGAGCGACCTCGAACGCGGTGAGCCGCCGTTCCTGCTGTCGTTCCTCAAAATTCCGGGAGAGGTGCGCGCACCGAGCGTCACCTGTTCGTTGCCATGAATCAGCAGAAGAAGGGCGGGGATGCGACCCGCGACGTCCTGAGATTCACATTCCGCCATTGGCGCGAGGAACCGCGCTATGTGGTGCTGATCGTCGCCACCATGATGGTCTCGACGCTCGCCGACGTGTTCATGCCGGTCTTCGCCGGCAGGCTCGTCGATGCCATCGCCATGGGCGGCGACAACCGCGAGGCTGCGCTGCACGCGGCTCTGGTGGCGTTCGCGTTCATGACGGGACTCGGCCTGCTCATGATCGTCATGCGCCATCTCGCATTCTACGGCATCGTGGAACTGACGCTGCGCGTCATGGGCCGTGTGGCGCAGGACGCATTCGCGCGCGTGCAGCGCTTCTCCACCGACTGGCACGCCAATTCCTTCGCCGGCTCGACCGTCCGCAAGATCACCCGCGGCATGTGGGCGCTCGACCTGATGCACGATACGCTTCTGCTCGCGCTTCTGCCCTCGCTCACGGTGCTCGCGGGATCGATGATCGTGCTCGGACTGCGCTGGCCGGTGATGGGGTTCGTCATCGGCGCGAGCGCGCTGATCTACATCGTCATGACGGCATTGCTCGCCACCCGCTATGTGGCGCCGGCGGCGCGGCTCGCCAATGCCTGGGATACGCGCGTCGGCGGTACGCTGGCCGATGCCCTGAGCTGCAATCCTGTGGTGAAGGCTTTCGGCGCGGAGACGCGGGAGGATGCGCGCCTCACCTGGGTGCTGAACAAGTGGCAGAAGCGCACGAGCCGCCTCTGGCAGCGCGGGACCAACAGCGGAACCGTGCAGTTCATTGCGTTGCTCGGCATTCGCGCGGCGATCATCGGCACGGCGATCTGGCTGTGGTGGGACAGCCGGGCGACCCCGGGCGATCTCGCTTATGTGCTCACGACCTATTTCGTGATTCACGGCTACCTGCGCGACATCGGCATGCACATCAACAATCTGCGCCGCTCCGTGAACGACATGGAGGAACTCGTCGAAATCCACCGGGAGCGCATCGGCGTGCCGGATCGCCCCAGCGCGAAGCCCATGCGGATCGAGCGCGGCGAGGTCACGTTCGACCGCGTCACCTTCCACTATGCGGGGCATGACACGCCGCTCTACCGGAACCTGTCGCTGACGGTCCGGGCCGGCGAACGCGTGGGCCTCGTGGGGCCGTCCGGATCGGGCAAGACGACCCTCGTCAAGCTGATTCAGCGGCTCTACGACGTGACGGGCGGCGAGATCCGCATCGACGGCCAGAGCATCGCGCAGGCAGAGCAGGCATCGCTTCGCTCGCAGATCGCCATCGTGCAGCAGGAGCCGATCCTGTTTCACCGCACGCTTGCCGAGAACATCGCCTATGGACGTCCCGGGGCCGGCATGGCGGAGATCGAGCGCGCGGCACGGCTTGCCAACGCACACGATTTCATCGTCAACCTGCCGAAGGGCTATTCCACCCTGGTGGGCGAGCGGGGCGTGAAGCTCTCGGGCGGCGAGCGCCAGCGCGTGGCCATCGCCCGCGCCTTCCTGGCCGACGCACCGATCCTGATCCTGGACGAGGCAACCTCCGCCCTGGACTCGGAATCGGAAGTGCTGATCCAGCAGGCTATGGAGCGGCTCATGGTGGGTCGCACCTCCATCGTGATCGCCCACCGCCTCTCGACGGTGCGCGCCCTCGACCGCATCCTCGTGTTCGACAAGGGGCGGATCGTGGAGGAGGGGGATCACCACAGCCTCTACCGCAAGGGCGGCCTCTACCGCCGCCTCTGCGACCACCAGGGTCTCGATTTCTCCAGGGCTCACCGGCCCGACATGGCGGCCGAATAGGACGATCTGGACAAGGGATCCTCAGGCTCATAAGGAAAACCGCATGTTCGAAGTCAAAGACATTGCCATCACCGACAGCAAGCGGGACTTCTATGCCTCGCTCGCCCAGCAGCTCACCGGCCTCCTGGAAGGCGAGCGGGACATGGTCGCCAACGCGGCCAACATGTCCGCCCTGATCTATCAGTTCCTGCCCGATCTGAACTGGGCGGGCTTCTACTTCATGCGTGGAGGCGAGCTGGTGCTCGGTCCCTTCCAGGGCAAGACGGCCTGTGTGCGCATCGCGATCGGACGCGGCGTCTGCGGCACGGCGGTGGAGCGC
The DNA here is from genome assembly GCF_056148915.1 of Microvirga sp. jy35. Lineage (NCBI taxonomy): Bacteria > Pseudomonadati > Pseudomonadota > Alphaproteobacteria > Hyphomicrobiales > Methylobacteriaceae > Microvirga > Microvirga sp. jy35. Next base: position 75,651 of record NZ_JBWBEW010000022.1, read on the forward strand.
AGGGAGTCGATCGTGGTGCCGGATGTCCATGCCTTTCCGGGGCACATCGCCTGTGACAGCGCCTCGCGGTCCGAACTCGTCGTGCCTCTTATCAAGGATGGCCGGGTTTTGGGCGTGCTCGATCTCGACAGCCCCGACCCCAACCGTTTCGATGAGGAGGACCGCGAGGGCTGCGAGAGGCTGGTGCGGATCTTCCTCGCAGCCACCGACATGACGCTCTAGTCCTTCCAGCATGTCATCCGCCTATATCGACACCTATTACAGCCGGACCGTTGCAACGTCGGAAGCCTATCCGGCCGCGACCGGCCGGATCCAGGCGGATGTGTGCATCGTCGGCGGCGGGCTCGCCGGATTGACTGCGGGGCTGAAGCTCGCCCGCAGCGGGCGCAAGGTAGTGCTGCTCGAAGCGCAGCGCGTGGCATGGGGTGCCTCCGGGCGCAACGGCGGTTTCGTCTCGGCGGGCTATGCCACGGGGCTCTCATCGATCGAACGACGTGTCGGCACGGATCAGGCGAAGGAGCTCTTCCGCCTGTCGATGGAAGGCGTCGAGATCGTCCGTCGGAATATCGACGAACTCGGCATCGAGGATGCAAAGCTCGCTGCCGGCATCGCAAAGGCTTTGCGTTATGACTCGCAAGGTGCGCTGCAGGCCACCTGCGAGAGCCAGCAAGGCGCGTTCGGACTGAACCTGCGCTACTTGGGCCGGGATGAGGTGAGGAGCCTCTTTGTTTCACCGAAGTACTACGAAGCGATCCTCGACGAGGGTGCATTTCATTTCCATCCCCTGAACTACGGGCGTGCGCTCGCTCGCGAAGCAGCACGTCTGGGCGCCTCGATCCACGAGTCCTCCCCTGTCGTCTCCGCCGATCTGGATGGCGCCCGGAAGATCGTCCGGACCAAGGGTGCCGAGATCGTGGCCGAGCACGTGGTGTTCACGACAGGCGGTTACACGGGCGCCGTGCTGCCTGCTCTCAAGCGCGCCTTCCTGCCGATTGCCACATACGTCATGCTGACGGAGCATGCGCCTGAACGGGTGCAAAGCGCGATCCGCGCACGCGCTGCGATCCTCGATGATCGCCGGGCCGGGGATTACTACCGCCTCGTGGATGACGGCAGCCGCATTCTCTGGGGCGGACGCATCACAACCCGCACGACCGATCCGCGGGACATCGCGGCGCTGCTGCGGCGGGAGATGGCTGCGACCTATCCCCAGCTTGCCGACCTGAAGGTCGAAATCGCCTGGTCGGGGCTCATGGCCTATGCCCGGCACCTGATGCCTCAGATCGGCCTATGGAAGCCGGGTGTCTGGTACTGCACAGCCTTCGGCGGTCACGGCATGAACACCACCGCCATCGGCGGCACGGTGATCGCGGAGGGGATCGCGGGCGAGAGCGACCGGCACCGTCTTTTCGCGCCTTTTGGCCTCGTATGGAATGGCGGCATTCTGGGGCGGGCCGCAGTTCAGCTCACCTACTGGAGCTATCAGGCCGCCGATGCGGCCAAGGAATTGCGCTCCCGCTGAGACAGCGGAAGCAAGGCCGCCTCACATCTTGGCCGCGGAGGCAACGACCCAAAGACAGCTGACGCTGAAAGCGAGCCCGATCAGGTTCATCAAATAGGCCAATCCATCATTGGCAGGGTGGCGTTTTCCCGGACGATCCATCGTGCTTCCCTAAGAGCCGAAAGATAACCAGACGGGAATAATGCCTAAGCTTGGGGCTTGTCTAGATGGTTAACACGGAGTTCCTGTGCATGCGGGCTCAGCCTGTCGACGGAGCCCGGTGACCATCCTCATGAATGAGGCAATACCATATACCATGTGCCCGATCAGAGATAGAAGTCGCCCTTGGAGAGAGTCGAGAGCCCTTCGACATTGATGGCAAAGTCGGCAATCTTGTCACCGTTCATGTCGCCACTTGCCACGCCGTCGGCAAAACGCAGTTCTCCAGCCTTACCGTGGAAAGCGTTCTTCCCGATGAAGGTGAATGCCTGGTTGCCTGCCAGCTTCGTGTTGGCATCGATGGTGCGCAGATCGATATGGTCGGAGCCGCGACGGAAATCCTTGATGGTGTCTGCAGAGGAGCCCCGCGAGTGAGACGAAGCGGAGAAGACGAAGATATCCGCTCCGCTTCCGCCGATCAGCAGATCCTTCCCGCCTTCTCCATAGAGCTTGTCGTTGCCCGTGCCGCCATCCAGCACGTCATTGCCGCTTCGTCCATAGAGCTTGTCGCTACCGGAGCCGCCCCTGATCTCGTTTGCCGACCCATTGCCGCCAAGGGTGTCGCTGTAGGAACTTCCAATGATCGACTCGATGCTCGAATACGAGTCACCGGCAGCGTCTCCTCGATTGCTGCTTCGCGTAAGAAGGTCGGCCGCCACGCCGGTTTTCGCCGTGCTGTAGCTTGCCGTATCCGTTCCGGCTCCACCGCTCAGCACGTCCTTCCCGCTGCCGCCGATCAGCACGTCGTTGCCGCTCAGGCCGTAGAGCTTGTCGTCACCGGCATTGCCGCGCAGAGCATTGCCGATAGCGTTGCCCTTGATGGTGTCGTTGGCCGAGCCGCCATAGGCATTCTCGATGAGGGCGCGCGTGTCGCCCTGATGGAGAAGCGCATTGGCGATGTTTCCAACAGCGAGCTTGGAACCATCCCAGTGAAGCTTTGCTCGCTGTTCCTGCGAGGTGACGCTCCACGCGCCGGGCTGAAGATCGATCGTCAGAGCCGTCGTGTAGCTGGTGAAGCTGTACGTGTCCGTGCCGCCACCGTCCCAGACGGTGAGGAAGATCTGGTTGCCGCCGGGCGTGCCCTGGCCAACACCGTTGATGGACATCTCGCCGGTGGTCGGGCTCCATGAGTAGATGGTGCTGCCGCTGTTCGTCTGGTAATTCGCCCCGTAGATATGCTGGAGAGCAGCGATGTCGTACATCATCAGCGACTGCGCATAGCCCCAGGCCTCGTTCATGTAGCCCGTGCTGGTCGAGGCACCGGCATAGGAGCGGTAGCTCATGACGGTGTATTCCATGCTGTCACGATCCAGGGGCATGTTGCCCTCATGAGCATGCTCAAGCCCGAGGGCGTGCCCGATCTCATGCACGATGGTGAGATAGGCGTAGTTGCCCTTGGCAGGGCTCGCGTAGTACCGGCTGGAATTGTTGACCCAGACATCGCCGCCGGTCGAATCCGTTGTCGGAAAGTAGGCCCATGCGGTCCCGGGCACATCCGATTGCGCGAAGCGCAGACCGGCTGACGATGCGCTCGCCCCCGTGGCTTCCTGGAACGTCAGGTTGCTGACGGATGAGAAGAGCTTCAAGGCCGACCGCGTGATCGCCTGCTGCGTGTCGTTGAAGGATCCAAAGCCTTTGGCTGTCTCACCGTCTCCATAGACCGCACCGTATGCGACGGCGGCGGTCGGGAAGCTGTAAGTCAGGTCGCTCGGCACCCATTTGATGTTGCCGAGGATGGCGTCGATATAAGAATTTCCGGTGGAGCTATAAGTCTCGACAGCAGGCATTTTCAGCAGTCTCTAAGCATAGATCAAGGAATGCGAAATTTCACACGCCAACCAGCGCCGAGAGCAGAGCGGTTTTCTCCTTGAGAGCCAGATTGTGCTTTGGGGAGAGTTCGCGATTGCTGCGTCGGAAGCTAAGTCGCGAAGCTTTACAGTAACGAAATATATGTCATTGTATTGTGCCCCTTCGCGAAACTGTTTTCTTTGAATTGTCTCGCTTCGATAATATCGTTAGGTAAGTTATTAAAAGATTAGCGGCAGGACTAAAAGCGGATTGGCTTGAATCTTGCCCTTCCCGACAATGTGACGCATGGCCGCCTTCAGTAGCCGGACCGGCATAGACGGCAAAATAGGGCGCCTGCAAAAGGCAAAGCTTCACGGCGCAAAGGAACGTGATCTGGAGGGGAATGCGCTCGAATGGGCTTCTCGATGTCCCGTTGAGCCATAAGCCTGCTCGCGGGGGTAGTCGCTTTCTGCTCTATCCGCGGGAACCCGCATTATCGGCTTGCCTTCAAGCGGATCCGCGGCTGAAGGGCATGGATGGCAGCTCTGACGCGTACATTCGCGTCCGGGCTCTCTCGTGTCGCGATCGCCTCCTGGGCCAAGAGGCGAATGTCCTCAAGTCGCCATTCCTCGCTCAGCCACGATCTGCCGACGATCTTGATGATTTGTTCGAGAGTCGCATACGGATCCGCGATCTCGGGCGCTATGGCCGAGTCCTTCATGGTCCTAATCCCCCTTGTCGAAGCCGGAGGTTTTCCTCCGGTCATGTTCTGCAGGAGGGCTTCGTCTCGATGGCAAACGCCTCTCCCGATGCGCGATTATTGCAAGGCTTTGGGGAGAAAGACAACTGCGCCTTTGGTCAGGTCACGCGAAAACGGCCACGCATGGGAGGAGGGTGCAACCGTCCAATCACAGCATCAATCGATTTTCCGTGATGAACTAGGCTTCCCGAGGCCGCTCTCATGATCGGTGACAACTACCATGACGTGCAGGCTGCCCGTGTTGCGGGGGCCGCGCGTCTTTGCGGTCAGCTATAGGTCCCCACGCAGAGCTCGGGGCCGGTTGCTTCCCATCACCGAGAATGGCGCTCTTGCTTGACGTCTTCCTGCGCCATGACGAGACCGGGCCGGATGCCCAACATCATGCCGGCTTCGGCGAGTCGACGGCGCCGATGGGCGGTACGGCCCCGCGTCCCGCCCGGGGCTGGACGGCAGTTGCATCCCCTGCGTCGCGGACGGGGGGCTGGCCGTCGAGGAGGTTGCGGATCTCCTCGCCCGACAGGGTCTCGTACTC